>JALOAQ010000053.1 GCA_023228725.1 Bacteroidales bacterium
ATCGAGTTGTATTTTGCCCTAAAAAGACCACATGCGAAGCCGGCTATCGCAATAAAGAACAATGTCGTTATAAATTGAAGAACCCCCATTTTATAAACGAATACATAATGTGAGATTGCAAATAACACAGTGCTTAAGATAATAGGAACATAAAAGCTATTTTGAAAAATCTTATATTGTAATAAACCTTGTATGAAGCCACGAAACATCAATTCCTCAACTAACGGGGCAATTAATGTAACCAATATTACAATGACAAATATATTACCAATTTCCAAAGGAGACATTGTATTATGAAATAAAAGATTGGTTATAATATTTGATAGAAATCCAATGAAGAGTCCTGTAAGAATAGATTTTTTTACTATTTTTTTATTTACACCTTTAATTCTTAGTCCAAATATTGAAGAAAACTCCTTTTTATAAAATAACAAAGAAAATATTGATATATATAGTATAATATAAGATGATGTTAAAATAAAAGGATAATTAAAATCCCAATAGTGAAAATTTAAAAAGTGTATTAACCATAATCCCACACAACAAAAAAATATTCCAATAATAGGTATAATCATATTTTTAATTTGCTTTAATTTAATAATTACAATAAATTTTTTTATTAAACATTTTTTAAATACCACGTAACAAATTTAGGTTGCAATACTGCCACCAGCCGTCAGTGTGTAAATTATTTTCACAAAAGCCTCCTTTTGTGTTGTTTAAATTCTTCTTATCCATTATTGTATCAGAGTTTGGGCTATTATGTTTTTTTTGAAAACACATTTTAAAATTACCTTCAACTTCATATTTATAAGCATGTGCATATCTATCATACACAATAGGACAGCCCAATTCTTTTAAACAATCTAATATTCTATACAACTGCCTCTCGGAAACGCCTATCTTTTTTGCAAAATTGCAAGGTCTGCCAGTTGATTTTATTCTAATTAAATAATCAATATGTTCTAACATTAATTTATTATTAATCATTTTGCAGTTTTAAAATAGAATATTATAAAAAATCACATTTGCAATTTACAAAATAAATCAATACAAAAAACTAAAAAAACAATTCCTTTTGTAAATTTCTAAGTTTGTTTTAATATGTTATTTATCCAAGCTGGTGCTAATTTTGCGTCATGGAAAATGTTCTCCTGCATTTCTTTTTTTAATACGGTTTTTAATTGTTTTAAAATCTCATCTGTAACATTTTCTTTGCCGATTTCTTTTAGTGCTTGAATCACCAAAGTACTTATTTCTCCTTTTGTCATTAAGTTTTTAGGAGTTGTTCGTTTGAACGAGATAGTCCTCTTACCTATTTTTATATTTCTAGCTGAGCCATCGGTAAGATAGACAATTTTCATAGGGACTTGCGTAGATAGCCCCAAACGATTCAACGCATAAATGCCTGTTGGAATAATACGGGCTTTATCACGTTTTGCAATAGCCTCGGCAATTTCTTCCGTAGATGGGTAAAGAATGCCTAACTCTTCGTCAATCTTTGGATAGAGATAAATACCATGAGCCAAACGAATGAGTATTTTCTTTTCGTTTGTTAATCGATAAAGTGCTTTTTTGATGTTTTCAGGATTACCTAAATTCAAAAAATTATCTACAAACAGAATGTTTCCTTTTGGCATTTTTTGCAATAATTCTGCAATTTTAGCCTCAATTTTGAGTCTTATCTCACCCATAATTTATTCAATAATTTCAATATTTTTAATAAAGTATTAATGAATTGCTTACACAATTTCGTCCCAAATTTAGTACATATTTGGGACGAAACAAGTTTTTTTCAATCCAAATTGGAAAAGTCCTATGTCCTGTCCCGCAACCAATATATAGAATGTTGTTTAAAGCATAATTTTCAATGAAATACTTTTCATTCTTAGATACTTGTCGACCACCACAAAATTCGTTTTGTTGGTCTGTTTTCGTTCTTTGAACCCATAAATTGTATTGTTCTTGTCCCATTTTTTATTTATTTGTTGATTATTTTGGTCTGTTAAAATTGGTGCTAACTCGTTTACACACGCTCCAAACCTCTCCCTTATACACCCCAATCAATGCAAAATAGCAGGTTCCTGAATTTTTACTTTTACATTAGTATTTTATTTGTCTAAAATTTTAAAAATTAAATCTTCTTTATAAATTCCAATATTTATATTTTGCAAAGCAGTTTCAATATAAATCAACTTATCATTTGACTTTTTACCTATAAATCCTATTTGACCTTTAAAAATTCCTTTGGTAATTTCAATTTTTGTCCCAAATCTTAATTTTTCGCATAAATTTACTTGATAATCGTTCTCACAAAACTTTTCTAAAAGCTCTATGTCTTCATCATTTAAAAATTCAAACTTATTTTCTAATTTTAAAAATTTACTAATGCCTTTAATATATTGATGTTTATAAATATCTGTTTCAAAAATTTTTATAAAAATATACCCGCTAATCAAAGGTTTTAAAACTTTTCTCTTTCCATTAAGAGTAAAAATAGTTTTCTCTTGTCTAAAAAACTTTGTTTCAAGCTCCCGAAAGATTAATTCTTTGTAAACCTCATTTTCTTTTTGCGGTTTTGTGCAGATTATATACCATCTTTTTGTTGATTTCACATTTACTAAATTTCAGAGTTTACCTTTGGTGAGCTCGCTTAAGGCTCGGTTCAAGATTTCAAAGTTTCACAGCTCCGCTTCCTCAAGCTTTCAAAAACTTAAGTAAAAAACTTATAAAACATTAGTCTTTTCATCATAAATAATAAAATTAAAACATTAAATAAATTCCTCAGGTCTTTTATTGATTTAAGTAATGCTAAAATTTTGCTTACAAATTTAATTATGTTTTTTTTTAAAACAAATTTTTTTAGTAAAATTTACAAAAGGCAGATTTAACTATATAAATTTCTTATATAAGGTTAAAATATTTTTATTATTTTAGAATTAAATTTTAAAAAAATAGCAAAAATTCTATAATTTAGGTTTTATCTTAATTTCATTTCCCAAAAAAGTTCGACTTTTAAAACTCGAACCGATTTGAGCACAAAAAACGAAACTTTATTTGGAAATTTACGTAGAATCTAGAATGGGGTGTTGGTTTTAGGTTTTGTAAAATGGAAAAAGTGGGGTTTTGGCGGGATTTTTGCCATTTATTGCAAAAATCATGACAAAACAGGCAAAATATTTCACCAAATTCAGTACACGCAAGTAATTTAGCTTTCAACTTTCAACTTTATAAACTTTCGACTTTGTAGACTTTCGACTTTATAGACTTTCGACTTTCGACTTATTATAGGTGGATAGTTTTATATTATTAACTGCTTCGAATCCAGTAGTTTTGGCGAAAAATAATTTATTTACAAATGTCGCTAATTTCTATTGGTATATTACTGCACAAGTCTATTGGATTTTCAGCAACAAGAATATCGTTTTCCAATCTTATGCCAAAACCTTCTTCGGCTATGTAAATTCCTGGTTCGCAACTTAATACCATTCCCGGCAAAAGAACAGTGTCTTTTTTTCCCACATCATGAACATCAAGTCCTATAAAATGTGAAAGTCCGTGCATAAAATATTTTTTAAAAGCAGGCTTGTCATCTTCTTGATTTTTAATATCTGCCTCTGTCAACAAATCTAATTTTAAAAGTTCTTCCTGTATCAAAAGTTCACATTCTTTATTTAATTCTCGTATTGTATTACCCGGAACAAATTTAGTTTTCATTTCTTTTAAAACTTTTAAAACAGAAGAATAAACTTGTTTTTGTCTATTTGAAAATTTTCCAGAAATAGGAATTGTTCTTGTTAAATCAGCTGCATAATAATTGTATTCAGCTCCAAAATCCATAAGCAACAAATCCCCATTTTTACATAAATTTCGGTTTGTTTCGTAATGCAAAACACAATTGTTTTTTCCTGATGCAATTATTGGCGAATAAGCATGTGCTTCAACTCCATTTTTTATAAACCACCGACTTATTTCAGCTTCCACTTCATATTCATAAATTCCTGGTGATAGAAATTTTAATATTTGTTCAAAAGCCTCACCGGTTATATCAATAGCTATTTGCATTAAGTCAATTTCTTCTTTTTCTTTTTGCAACCTTAATTGCATGGAAAAAGTATCTAAGTCTCTATACTGAATTTCTTCATTTTTCAAGCTTTCTTTCCATGCTGCAACAATTTTATTTTCATAAATTAGCCCTCTTACATTTGAAGACATTGAATAATATACTAAGCTATCGGGATTGTAAATTTCTTGAAAAACTTTCTCAAACTCAGTTAAATAAAAAATGTTTTTTATTCCAGAAATATCTTTGGCTTCATCGATAGAATATTTATGTCCTGTCCAGATAAGCATTTTTTCATTTGGCTCAATTATAAAAGCGTATTCCTGCTCTTGGTTTTCGGTTTTATGCAATAAAATTATGGTTTTTTCTTGCTTTAAACCGCTGAAATAAAACAAATCGCTATTTTGCCTATATTTATATAATGTGTCTGCGTTTCTTGAAAACTCTTCGGCAGGAAAAAGAATACTTATTGAATTATTAGGTAAAAGCAAAAAAAGTTTTTTTCTATTTCTAATAAAAAAGTCTTTATTAAGTGTAAGATTCATTTTATAAAATTTAAAAAGGTTCTACTTTAATTCCAAATAAAGAAAGCATATAAGTTTTGTTTACTCTTCCTATTTCGGGGGAAAAGCTATAATTTAAACTTGGTCTTAATTCATAAAATAAATGAGTATGTTTCCAAAAATCTCGTTTTTTACCAATCCTAAAATCAATTCCTAATGGTATATATCCAGAAATTGCAAAAAACAATTTGGTTTTATGAATTTCATCTTGATTTATTGGCATACTATCCAAATATGTTTCAGGATTTAAGTGCATAAATCCAAGTTGTAAGGAACTTGCCTGAACGCTTGTTGATTCAGAAAATGAAATTTCCACTTTTGTATTTACTGAAATTCCGGCACTTAGCCCAAGACCTGTATAAAGCGACCATCTTGCTTCTGGCTTAGTTCTAAATAAAACCGCAAAATCTAAATGTAATTGCTCAGAATAATGTTTTAAGTCTATAGTTTTATAATTAATCGAATCAACAACTCCAACATAATCAGTATTTAAAAAATAAAGAGAGTCTATTGTTGTATAATCTTTTTTACTATATGCTTGACGAGAATTTGTTCCTGAAAAATAAGTTAAACCAAGCCTTAAATTTGGATTTTTTCTATAATTAAGTTTTGATTTATCAACAAATTGAAGACCAAGGTTTATTGAAAAACAAGTTTGTTCTGATAAGTAAGTTCTCATAATTTTATTATAGTCTGAAAAGTCAATTTTTAACAAATCAGAGTTTGGGGCTAAGAGAATAAAATCTTGGATATTTCCACTAGTTTTTTCTTCTGTAAAATAAGCAACTTGAAAATTAACATCACTAATCCTAGCGGTTTTATAGGAATCTATTTCGTCATTTTGGGAAAATAAAACTGTTGAAATCAAGAAAAAAACAAATAAGAGACTTTGTGTTTTCATAATTGTGAAATTTAATTTAATTTTTATGCAAATTACAATATTTTTTTGAAATGTTAATAAAGTTTTTCAAATAATTATAAGTTTCCCGATTATGATTTTTATATTTGTAAATTAATAAAAGTATATTTTAATGAATAAATTAGAGATTGGAAGCAAAGCACCTGATTTTAAAGGACTAAATCAAGATGGTAAGGAAATAAAACTATCCGATTTTGCAGGGAAAAACTTGATTTTATATTTTTATCCTAAAGATTCTACTCCGGGTTGCACTGCCGAAGCTTGTGATTTACGCGATAATTATGATATGTGGCTAAGTAAATCTTACGAAGTTTTAGGTATAAGCCCCGACAGTCAAAAATCACATCAAAATTTTATTGAAAAACACAATTTACCTTTTGATTTAATAAGCGATACAGAAAAGGAAATTTTAATAGTTTATAATGCTTGGGGCGAAAAATCTATGTACGGAAGAAAATATATGGGTGTTTTGCGAAAAACTTATGTAATTAATTCTGAAGGAATTATAGAAAACATTTTTGATAAAGTAAAAACTAAAGATCATTCAAATCAAATTATTAAAGAAATCATATAAAAATTAAAGATATGGCAAATAAAACTGATGATATTAAAAAAGAAAAACTAAAAGCCGTTCAGTTGGCTATGGGAAAAATAGAAAAAGATTATGGAAAAGGTTCTATAATGATGCTTGGTTCTCAACCGGTAGAAGAAATTCCTGTTATTAAATCAGGCTCTATAGCCTTGGATATTGCTTTAGGCGTTGGTGGTTATCCACGTGGCAGAGTAGTTGAAATTTATGGTCCTGAATCATCTGGAAAAACAACTTTAGCTATTCATGCTATTGCAGAAGCTCAAAAAGCCGGAGGAATTGCTGCTATCATAGATGCAGAGCATGCTTTTGACAGATCTTATTCTGAAAAACTTGGAGTTGACGTAGAAAATTTAATAATTTCTCAACCCGACAATGGCGAGCAAGCTTTAGAAATTACTGATAATCTAATTCGCTCCGGAGCTATTGATATTATTGTAATTGACTCTGTTGCTGCTCTTACGCCTCGTGCCGAAATAGAAGGAGAAATGGGTGATTCTAAAATGGGTTTACAAGCAAGACTTATGTCGCAAGCCTTACGTAAATTAACCGCTAGCATAAATAAAACAAATACATGTTGTATTTTTATAAATCAGCTTCGCGAAAAAATTGGCGTTATGTTTGGAAACCCTGAAACCACAACTGGTGGTAATGCTTTAAAGTTTTATTCTTCTATTCGCATAGACATTCGCAGAGCAGGACAACTTAAAGATACTGAAGACATTACAGGAAACAGAACAAAAGTTAAAGTTGTGAAAAATAAAGTAGCTCCGCCATTTAGAAAAGCAGAATTTGACATAATGTATGGAGAGGGAATTAGTAGAATTGGAGAAATTATTGACTTAGGCGTTGAGTTAGAAATTATTAAAAAAAGTGGCTCTTGGTTTAGCTATGGCGAAACTAAATTAGGACAAGGTAGAGATGCAGTTAAAAACATATTGACTGACAACCCCGAGCTTATGTCTGAAATCGAAAATAAAATTATTGAAAAACTAAAGTAAAATGCTTAAATATTTTTTCATTCTAAGTGTTCCGTTTTTATTTTTACTTTCTTGTAATAATCATAAAACTAAAATTGGAGAAGATATTTTAAATGATTCAACATTAAGTATTGAACACTTAGATAAGCTAATTCGTGAAAACCCTAATAATGCTAAATTTTACTTAAAAAGGTCTGAACTTTATTTAGCTAAAGAAAAAAATATAGAAAAGGCTATTTTAGATATGGAAACTGCTTTAAGAGTCGATACAACAATGCAAGAGGTTTATATTAAACTTGCAGACTTATATTTGGCAAACGCAAATTCGGAAATGTCTAAAAAAGTTTTGGAGCGTTGTTTAAAACGCTATCCGTTTAATGTAGATGCAAGAATAGATTTAGCTAAAATTTATTTTTATGTTCAGATGTATCAAGAAGCTATGTCTGAAATTTTAAAAATTGAAGCAAATAATTTACAAAACACAGACTCTTATTTTGTTAAAGCACTTATTTTAAACGAAACTTTTGCTTATCAAGATGCTATCACAGCTTTAAAAAAATCTATTGACTATGATAATAAAAATTGGGAGGCTTATAATTTAATAGGAATGATTTATGCCAAACTTGATGATAGTTTAGCATTAGATTTTTATAAAACAGCAGCAAGCTTATTTCCTGAAAATGATGAAGTTCAATTTAATTCTGCTTGGGTTCACCAACAATTTGGAGAGCTTACAAAAGCTATAGAATTTTATGACAATGCCATAAGTATAGATAGTTCATATTATGAAGCATATTATAATGCAGGTTTTATTTATGCAAATGATTTAAAAGATTATTTTAAGGCAATTGATTATTTTTCTAAAGCCATAGCTTGTGATCCATTCTCACATAAAGCTTGGTATAATAGAGGATATTCTTATGAGCAAACCTCTCAACTAAAATTAGCCGAAGAGGATTATAGGCAAAGTTTAAAAATTCATCCTAATTATGAACCTGCAGTTGAAGGAATTAATATTGTAATTGATAAACAAAGAAAATAAATTTAATTATATTGTTATGAAAGCACAAAACTTAGTTTTTATTTTGGTAATTATTTTAATAATGTCATGCTCTTCTAAAAAAAATGAAGAAAATCAAATTTCTGAAAATGACTTTATGCCTAATGTTGAACTTTCGCAAGAAGAAATTGATAATGGAATTTTAACTCCTGAGATTTTATGGAAATTTGGAAGAATTAGCGACCCACAATTAAGTCCGGATAAAACAAATATTGTATATAATATTACTTATTATGATATTGAGAAAAATCGTGGTTTTACAAATATTTATACAATACCTGCTAAAGGTGGAGAAGTCAAGCGACTAACAGGTGGAGAGAATTCTTTTTTCAATCCAAGATGGACTAATGATGGAAAGAAAATTTTATATTTAACTGACTTAACAGAATCTGTTCAACTTTGGTCTATGAATGCAGACGGAAGCGAGAAAACACAAATTTCGGACTTGGATTATGATATAAATTCATTTAAACTTTCGCCAAAAGAAGACAAAATTTTGTTTATTGCAGATGTGAAATTAGAACAAAATCCTCAAGATATTTATCCTGATTTACCTAATACTAAAGTAATTATAGCAGAAGATTTAATGTATAGACATTGGAATGCTTGGTCTGACGATTCTTACTCACATATTTTTGTTGCAGATTTTGATGGAAATTCTGTTGAAAATATTTATGATATTATGAAAGATCAGAAGTTTGACGCTCCAATGAGTCCATATTTTGACGATTCTGAATTGACTTGGAGTCCTGACGGTAAAAAAATAGCTTATACTTGCAAAAAAATGTCTGGAAAGGAATATGCAAAAAGCACTGATTCAGATATTTATCTTTACGACTTAGAAACTAAGACAACAAGCAATCTAACTCAAGGTATGCCTGGTTATGATTTCTATCCTGTTTTTTCTCCTGACTCAAAATATATTGCTTGGACAAGCATGGAAACTCCTGGTTATGAGGCAGATAAAGAAAGGTTGTTTATCATGAATTTAGAAAATGGTGAAAAAGAATATTTAACTAAAAATTTTGATTATGGAGCAAGTAATATACTTTGGCCTGAAATTGATGGCGAATTTGAGAATTTATATTTTATATCTTGTTTAAATGCAAGACAGCAAATTTTTAAAATTAATTCTAAAACTCGCGAAATTATTCAAATAACAGATGGCGATCACGATATAACATCAATACAATGGGGTGATAATGAGTTTATTGCAGAAAAAATGTCTATAAAATTAGCTACAGAAATTTTTTCTTTCGACCAATACGGCAAAGAAACACAAATTACTTTCACCAATAAAAACATTTATGATAATATAAATTTCAGTAATTATAAAGAAGTTTGGATTCCGACAACAGATGGTAAAAAAATGCTTACATGGGTAATTCTACCACCTAATTTTGATGAAACTAAGCAATATCCTGCAATTTTATATTGTCAAGGTGGACCTCAATCTGCTGTTTCGCAATTTTTCTCTTATAGATGGAATTTTCAAATTATGGCAGCCAACGGATATGTTGTAATTGCACCAAATAGAAGAGGCTTACCTGGTTTTGGTTCTGAATGGAATAAACAAATTTCTGGAGACTATGGTGGGCAAAATATGAAAGATTATATGTCGGCTGTAAACTATATGAAAAAAGAAAATTTTATTGATGAAAACCGAATAGGTGCTGTAGGTGCAAGTTATGGCGGATTTTCTGTATTTTGGTTAGCTGGTCATAATCAAGACCAAACTTTTAAAGCTTTTATTTCTCACTGCGGAATGTTTAATTTAGAATCTCAATATTCAGCTACAGAAGAAATGTTTTTTGTAAACCACGACCTTGGAGGAGCGTATTGGGAAAAAGATAATAAAATTGCTCAAAATTCTTATGCAAACTCTCCACATAGATTTGTACAAAATTGGAATACGCCTATTTTAATAATTACCGGCGGAAACGATTTTAGAATTCCATATACAGAAAGTTTGCAAGCATTTAATTCGGCTCAACTTTTAGGTATTGAATCAAAATTATTGGTTTTCCCGGAAGAAACCCATTTTGTTTTAAAACCTCAAAATAGTATTTTATGGCAAAGAGAATTTAAAGCTTGGTTGGATAAATATTTGTAAAATATTTTATCTAAAAACTTGTAATCTATCAGAATCTAATTTAAGAAAAATAAATAAAAGTATTGTAAAAGCCCAAAGTGAGGAGCCTCCATAACTAAAAAATGGCAAAGGTATTCCAATTACTGGGGCTAAACCAATTGTCATAGCAATATTTATGGCAACATGAAAAAACAAAATAGACACTAAACCATAGCCGTAAATTCTACTAAATGCTGACCTCTGCCTTTCGGCAAGAAAAATTAATCTTAATATTAAAAACGCAAATAAAAATAAAACTAAACTTGAACCTAAAAGTCCCCATTCTTCGCCAATAGTACAAAAGATAAAATCTGTACTTTGCTCTGGAACAAAATTATATTTGGTTTGAGTACCTTTTAAAAAACCTTTTCCTGTTAGCCCACCTGAGCCTATTGCTATTTTTGATTGGTTTACATTATATCCAATTCCCAATGGATCAGAGCTAAGACCTAATAATTCATTAATTCTATTTTGTTGATGCTGTTGTAAAATATTATTAAAAACAAAATCAACAGATAAAACAAAAATTGCAACACCAATTATTATTGATAGAAATAAAATAATGTTTTTATTTTTTTTGATAATAAATAAAACTAACATTAATAAAGACATTAAAGCTGTATTAATAATCGCCAAAAGTAAAGTTTTATCACTAAAAATATTAGTATATCTATATAAGATAAATGAAATTACAGCCAAAGCTATAGCCGTATAAAAAATTATTTTTCTTTGATATGAGCGTACATTTATTATTGTAAATCCAATTACATTTAAAGCTAAGCTTATAAATAATAGTAGCTCGATATTTGTAATTAAAGCCAAAATAAAAAATAAGATTAAAGAAAAAGCGGTAATAAAAATAACTTTATTCATACCTTCTCTAAATAAAACAAAAATAAACGCAAAAAACACTAAAGCAGAACCGGTATCATTTTGTAAAAAAATAAAGCTAATTGGTAAAGTAAAAATTATAATGATTTTTATTATATCAGAGAGCTTATCAAATTTAAAGTTCTCGTTGCTAAGTAGTCGAGCTAGGGCTAGGCATACTGTTATTTTAGTAAATTCAACAGGTTGAATTCTAAAATCTCCTATTTGGAACCAAGATTTTGATGCATTTACTTCTATGCCAAAAAATAAAACGCTTAATAAAAGTATAATTCCAACTGCATATAAAACATAAGCAAAAGATGAGAAAAATTTACTGTCTATTATTAGTGTTAAACTTGCGATTACAATAGCTGCACCTATCCATATTAGTTGTTTTCCATATTTTTGTGAAATATCAAAAATGCTCACATGAGACTCGTCATAAGTGGCAGAATAGATATTTATCCAACCTAAAAATACAAGAATAAGGTATATAAATATAGAAGTCCAATCAATATTACTTAAAGTATTTCCTCTTTTACCAATTGCCATTAGTTTAAAATTTCTGTTTCTATAATTCTTTTTTCCAAATATATATCATTTACATATCCTCTAATGTATTTTTCTATCATTAATCTAGATATTGGTGCTGCCCAAGTTCCTCCAAATCCAGCATTTTCAACATACACAGCTATTGCAATTTGTGGGTCGTCTTTTGGAGCAAAAGCTATAAATACTGAATGGTCTTTTCCTTTATTTTGTGCAGTTCCTGTTTTTCCACAAACTCTTATATCCGTCAATCTTGCATAGCCACCGGTTCCAAAATCATCATTAACGGCATAATCCATTCCTTTTACAACTTCTTCAAAATATTCTTTATCAAAAGGTGTAAATGTTTTTTGTGTATTTTCTCCAATATAATCTTCATCTTCAATTTTTTTTAAAATATGCGGATAATAATAAAATCCTCTATTTGCTATTATTGCACAAAAATTTGCCATTTGCAAAGGCGAGACTAATACTTCGCCTTGTCCTATGCTCAAAGAATAAATAGTAGAAAAAGCCCATCTATGTTTTCCATACCATTTATCGTAATATTCTGCACTGGGAATTAGTCCTTTATTTACACTTGGCAGACCAATATCAAAAGAATGATTAAAGCCTAAAGTCATAATTTTATCCTTCCACAAATCTATTCCTATTCTAGAATCTTTGAAAATACTTTTTTCTATTCCTCTTTGAATAATGTTTCTAAAAACAAAATAAAAATATGGATTGCAAGAATATTGAATCGCTCTGGCAATACCGTTAGCCGGAGGGTGTCCGTGGCAACCAATTTTAGAAACATCGCATGGAAAATAAGAATTGGTTTTTATTAAGCCATCTTGTAATGCAACAAGAGCATTTGCAATTTTAAAAATAGAACCTGGAGGATAAGTTGAAGAAACTGCCCTATTAATTAAAGGTCGCGTTGGAGAATTTAAAAGGCTATCATAATTTTTACCTCTTTCTCTACCAACAAGCAGTTGGGGGTCATAGCTAGGGCTTGAAACTAAAGCTAAAATTTCGCCAGTTTTAGGTTGAATAGCAACAATACTTCCTGTTTTATTTTTCATTAAAAGTTCTCCATATCTTTGCAACTCAATGTCTATAGTTAAATATATGTCTTTACCAGGGATTGCAGCTTTGTCATATTTCCCTTCATAATATGGACCTTGGATATTACTACTTACATCTACTAAAAATATTTGCACCCCTTTACTTCCTCTCAATACATTTTCATAATATTTCTCCACACCGCTTTTTCCTATATAATCTCCACCGCTATAATATCCGTCATTTTCAAGAGTTTCCAAATCTATTTCACCAATATCTCCAAGTATGTGAGCTGCAACTCCTTCATTATATTTTCTTAAAGTTCTTGCTTGAACAAAAAAGCCGGGATATTTATATAGATGTTCTTGCAAAACTGCGTATTGAGTAGAATTAATTTGTTTGTGAAAAATTGAAGGTCTATAAATCGAATACTTTTTACAATTTTCAAATTTTGCATAAAAATCCTCTATACTAATATTAATATCACTACATAAACTTAAAGTGTCAAATTCATACATATTTCGTGGAACTAACATTAAGTCGTAGGCAGCCTCGTTACAAACAAGCAAAACAGAATTTCTATCATAAATCAATCCACGACCAGGATATACCACAACATGTCTTTGTGAATTATTGTCGGAAGATTGTTTTAGGGATTTATCAAAAATTTGGATATAAAAAAGTTTTATAAAAATAGCAATAAAAATTGTTAAAATAATTATGCCAACAACGTATTTTCTTTTACTAAAATGGCTCATATTATTTCTTCATTATTAATAAATGTCCCATAATAATAAATAATAATGATGCAAAAACGCTGAATACAATTTTTATAAAAGTATGTCCAAAATTATAAAAACTCCAAGTATCAAGAATAATTAAAAAAGTATGATGTAGCAAAATTAAACTAATAGCATATTTAAAAAACCATTTAAAACCATAATTAATAATTCCTAAGTTTTTATTAAGCTCATATCCATCATGAGGGGAAAACCCTCTTAAGATTGATGGCCTAAAATAAGTCATAAATACAGTAGCTGCCGCATGTATGCCAAGTGTAGAATTAAATACATCTACAGTAATTCCGAGTAAAAACCCAAGAAGCAAAACTATATTTTTGTTTAAATCAACTGGCAACAATAAAATAAACAGAATATATACATAAACATTAAAATATCCATAAAAATAAGCTTTATCAAAAATCAAAACTTGAAATAGAAAAGAAATAATAAACAATAATATATATTTTAAAATTCTTTTCATTTTACTCAGTTTTAGTTTTTAAAGTTTTTAGTTCATTTACAAAGTCGTTTTTTATAATATAAACATGATTTAAATTATGGAAATCAGTAAACAAACTAATAGTAATAGTGTAGAATTTATCAGACTCATTTGTTTTAAAGTTTTTGATTACACCCACTGGCAGTCCTTCAGGAAATATTAAAGAAAATCCTGTTGTAACAATTTTGTCACCTTTATTCAATGATACATATGCAGGAATTTCGCTTAAAATTGCTTCTGTCGGCGAATTTGCATTCCAAGTTAATGAGCCAAAATAATTATTTTTCTCTAATTTAACGCTTAAAGCAGATTCTTTGTTAATTATAGGCATAATAGTAGAGAAGTTTTCGCTAACGCTAACAACAAGACCAACAACTCCGTTAGAACTAATCACAGCCATTTCTTGTTTTATTCCGTGATTTGTGCCTTTATCAACACAGATAAAATTATTTGATTTATTTACAGAAATATTTATAACTTTTGCAGCAATATATTCAAACCCACTTTTATTTATAGAAGGAAGTTTTTCGTTTCTATATTTCTCAAGATTATTCCTAAGATTTTGATTTTCAAGCAAAAGAGAGTCGTTAATATTTCTTAAATTAAAATATTCCTTAACATTTTGCCATTTATTTAGTATTTTGCCACTAACTTGATTAGCAGAATTAAAATAACTCACTCTTTGGAAAGGGGAATTAGAAAAAACAAAAATAAAAGATATTATCAGTAGTATGATAAAAAGAATAGTGTAAGAATATTTAAAAATAAAATTTATTAAATTTCTCATCTTTCATTTTTAGCGAATTAAAAACGGAAATTTTTCAACATTTTTAAGAGCTATACCTGTGCCTCTTGCTACTGCATGTAATGGGTCTTCTGCTACATAAAAAGGGATATTAGTTTTGTCTGATAATCTTTTGTCTAATCCTCTTAGTAAAGCACCGCCACCGGCTAAGAACACTCCCTTTGTAAAAATATCAGAATACAATTCTGGTGGAGTTAATTCTAAAACACTCATAATTGCAGTTTCTAATTTTGATATAGATTTGTCTAAGCAATGAGCAATCTCTTGGTAAGAAACCGGAATTTCAATTGGTAAAGCTGTCATTTGATGAGGACCTCTAACTATGTAATCAGGTGGTGGATTATCTAATTCCGGAATTGCAGCCCCGACGTTTATTTTTATTTCTTCAGCAGTTCTATCACCAATTTTTATATTGTGTTGCCTTCTCATATATTCTTGGATGTCTTCAGTAAAATCATCACCTGCAATTCTTATAGAGCGGTTGCATACAATACCGCCTAAAGAAATCACAGCAACTTCTGTAGAACCTCCTCCAATATCTACTACCATATTTCCTTGAGGCGCTTCAACGTCCATTCCTATACCAATTGCTGCAGCCATAGGTTCATAAATCATATAAACTTCACGACCCCCGGCATGTTCTGAAGAGTCTCTAACAGCACGAAGTTCAACTTCTGTAGAACCAGAAGGAATACAAATAACCATTTTTAAAGAAGGATTAAACCACGAACGTCTTTTATTCATCATTTTAATCATTCCACGAATCATTAGTTCAGCTGAATTAAAATCTGCAATAACACCATCGCGTAAAGGACGGACAGTTTTTATTCCTTCATGTGTTTTCCCGTGCATTTGACGGGCTTTATGACCTATTGCTACTAACTTTCCACTTCTTTCATCTAAAGCTACAATAGAGGGTTCGTCAACAACCACTTTATCATTATGTATTAAAATGGTGTTAGCTGTGCCTAAATCCATTGCTATTTCTTGTTGTAAAAACGAAAACAAACCCATAAAAATAATATTTAATTAATTGTGCAAAATAATTATATTTTTTTTAAAACACAAATTTACAATAATTTATTGTAACTAGGCAGATTCAATAATCAAAAATTTTTTATCAAAGTTCAAATTGTTTATTTTTCTATTTTTTTAATCCACTAAAATAGGGATGAAATCAGTAAGCCAAGCTTTATTTAAATTAAAAGTATATTTTTGTAGCAGTTAAATTAGTTTTCAATTATCATAGGTGGATAGTTTTGGAATATTATATACATATTTCTATTCGTTTAAAGTTTTTTCTAATATTGCTTTAAATTCGTTTTCGTTGTTATAATTGTAAAATGGAACTGCTGTTATCAAATAAGTGTCCGTATGGATTTTGATATTCTTTTGTTTTGCTCTTATTTCTTTCAAAAAGTCTTCTTTCCATTTGTCGTGTCCTTTTAAATGCTCTCCTTTTGGTTCTATAAAAACTTGAAAAGTTATTTGTTCATTATCTCTTTGTTTGCAGAATAATAAAAAGTCAGGTTCAAATGCACGTCCTAGTTTATCGAAGATTTTAATTTCTCTTTCGTTACGAATTAAGTAAATTTCCTCAAATTTTTGATTAAGCTCGTCAAATCGTCTTGAAAATAGTTCTACAAATTTCTTTTCTTCACTTGTTCCATAATTAGCATTGTAAACATACCAAGGCTCATTTGCTAGAAATGTTTCTTGACCGTTTGCCCGTTCGCTGTATTTATTAACTCTAATTTCTTTGTCCTTAAATACTTTGTGAATCGGTTCTTGGATATAGTCTGAACCTTCGTATTCGGTTGAGTTACTTTTTATATCTGCTTCAATGTTTTGCAAAAGTCCGTTTAAGGCTTGTAAATAGTCGAAATGGTTAATTTCTTTTAGACGCTTAGCTGTTCCTCTAAATGTAATTTCTAAACCTGCCAAAAAGTCTGGGCTGTCAATAAAATTGGAAAGTGAGCTTACATTTGGGAAGTAATGCGATACGTTGTTGAAATGGAAAAATGGGTTTTTGCTTAAAGCAAATTGAATGATGTTTTTGGGAATAGTGACAAGTTTTACATCTTTGGATTTAACAATTTCATGCTCTGAAATGGGACTTTCTAACTCAAATCCCAATGCAAGCGACATTCTTCCTACACCAGATGATAAAGTGTGGGAATAGTTGGTTTTCTTTACTCCTAAATCGGCAAATGATTTGATATTATCAAAACTTTTGGAAATTTTTTTGTTATAGAAAACCTGCCCATCTCTGTAAAAATCTGTTTTCTTGAATTCAGGTTTTAAAAACAGTTCGAGTTGAACCAAGTTTGCATCATCTTCATAAATGCCTGTGTCCACAAGAGCTTTCTTCAATTCTGAAATATAACGGCTATCTTCCTTGGTGTGATAATACAATTCTTCCAAGATTTTTAAATCATTGGAAATATCATTATCAAATTTTCGGGTAAACTTATCTTGTCCTTCTTCTAATGCAAATGGATAATATCTTGCACCACGACCAATTAACTGGGCTTCTGAAAGTGTGGTTTTCCCTGGCTTTCCGTCTTTTCCATCTCGGTCTTCGTAAAGGCGAACAATATCAAATAAATTTAAAACATCCCAACCTTCGTTCAGCTTTTGAACGGCAAAAATGGCACGGATTGGATTGTTTTCATCTTCCAAGGTATTGAGCAAGATTTGATTTTGTTCAGCTTCTGCATCATTATTGGCACTCAAACAGTTTTCAAATTTAAAATTGGCTTGAATGCGTTTTACTATTTCATTGGCTGAAATGTCTTTTGCTTCAAAAAATAGGAAAGCCTTTTGCACGATTGGAACAGTAGAAGTTTTTTGAATTTTCTCTACCATTGCCACTGAAAAATCATCAATCAGTTGATGAAAATTCTCTTTATTTTGTTCTGATTCTTTGATTGTTCTTTTTGCTTTGAATAGAATTACAGGTTTCAAATTGATATTATTCAAAGTTGCCAATTCCTGACGATACAAATTCAAAATCAAAGCCTGAATAATTCTGTCTTGTTCATCATAGAGTGAACGGATAAGGTTAATTTCTTTGGAGTATTTGTCGTTTCGAAATTCGGCAAGATCGTATTTGAAAATTACCCTATCCTGATAATGTCTAATTAATTCTTTTGCGTTGGTATCTATGGTTGCGGTAAACTCCAACAAGATATTTTCAAAATTAGAGTCGTGAATTTTCTTTACGGTGTCTTCCCAACTGCCAAACAGATTGCCCGATTTTGTACCTGCCACCAAGTGGTGAGCTTCATCAGCAATCAAAACCAATTTTTTATCCTTAAAATCTTCGTAGGTTACGCTGTTTTCTTTAGTGTTGTTCAAGTCAATATGAAGCTGTTGAATGGTGGTAAACTTCAAGTTGATATTCTGATTGTCGGCTTCTTCAAAGTTGTCAATCTCTTTGATTAGCACTTCTTTTCCATCAATTATAATTTTATTCTTGAACAAGTATTTTGAAGCCTGTGGATTGAGAAAATTATCCTTGGTTTTTTGAATGATATTGTTGCTGTTGACAAAGAACAGAAAGTTACGATGCCCTTTTTGATAAAGATGCAAGAGCAAACCTGCCATTATCAAAGTTTTTCCACTTCCTGTTGCCATGTTATAAAGTAAGTGGTAGGGTCTTTTGGGCTTACCATCAAAATTTTCAGAATCGCATAGAATGAAACGCTGAAATGCTTCGATTTGGTAGGGGCGTACATTAAATTTCAGATTGCCGAGAATCGTTTCTGGTACAATAACTTCGCTCAGCGTCCGTTTCCCAAACTCTTGAATCAATATATCATATAAAAATGCCATTATTCTATTTCGTTGTTTTTAGGAGGTAAAATATTTTTTGCATTTAATTTAGTTATCACTCTTTTTCCTGTTTTTTCTTCAATTTCTTTTCTTGTGTTTCCGGCAATACGCCCACCTTGTTGTGCTATTTTTTTGTTTTCAGCAAATGTTTTTGGCTTCTTTTCTTTGCTTATTTCTGTGGTAGTGGCTTCTGCCAACATATTGAGTACCAATTCTAAATTACTCATATTATCTCTAAGGTTTTCTTTTTTAAGATTTTTAAAATTCTTATATTGTTTTACTGAAAAGCCACTCCACGCCTTGGTGATTTCATCGGTAAGAATAGCATATTCTTGTCCCTTTTTGACACCTCTATTTTCCCACTCATCGGTTAGCTCTTTTCGTACTTCTATGCTTTTTAAACGTTGGTTTATCCACTCTTTACTGTAACCTTTTTTAAGATAGGTTTCCATAAGACGATCTATTCCTTTTTCAGGATCTTCTATTTCATCTATTCGTTCCCTTGCAACTTTTGCAATCCACAGTTTAAATGGTTCTGCTTTTGGCGATGGAACAGATTGGATAAGGCGAAAAAGTTGTTCTGTATCAGCCACATCGGTCATCCGCATTTTCCCGTCAGCGGCTTGCATTTTCAAACCGTGAAGATTTGTCACGGTTTCATTTCCTTCAGCTTTAAGTCTCTGTTTTAGTTTACGCCAATAAGCGGCCACATCCACGCTTCCTGTCAATATCTGCAATACATCTACTACAGAGAAATACCATTTTTCTTCAGTCTCATTCCAAGCGGTACGCACTTTTTTATCTTCAAATATTTTTAGAGCCTGCTTTTGAGTCATAATATTACTTAATTTGATAAAAATCTTTACTTACTTTCTTTTCTTCTTCGGTGCAAGCAAAATCTGCATCGTTTAAAGAAGAAAGATTGACATACAATTGGTTTTTATCCAATAAACCCACCAATGTTTCCTTTTGCATCTCCAGTGTAAATTGCTTAAATTCTGCAATGGAATTATCAAACTCCTGCAAATCAATACTGTATTTAAAGAAAGATTTTTCTTTCATCTGCTCCCAAATCTGCAACAGAGCTTCTGTATCTTTGGCTTCTTCAATTTGTTCAATAAAGGTTTGATTGTGTTTTTTAAGTTCGAGATAAACAAAATCTCCGTTGTTATTTTGTTCTATTATCTTCTGAATTCGTTTTGAAGTTACCGTTTCAATGTAGTCTAACTGTTCTGTAATTATAAACTGACGATTGCCATCATCTTCTTTGTTCAATTCTAAAACAGCGTGCGCTGTGGTTCCGCTACCACCGAAGAAATCAAGAACTATATCATTTGCCTGTGAATCAGTGAATATTTCAACAGCATCTTTGACAGTGTAGATAGA
>JALOAQ010000173.1 GCA_023228725.1 Bacteroidales bacterium
TTGCAAGCTATAGCCCATTCCATGAGATTCGATATTTGCTTCATCAATTACATAAATTCCATATTCATCAGCAAGTTGATAAAACAATTCAGGCTGTGGATAATGTGCTGTACGAGCAGTGTTTACATTGTATTTTCTAAAAAGTTCAAAATCTTTTCGCATTAATTCTTCATTAACATAATGTCCTGTTTTTTCGCTATGTTCGTGAATATTTACACCTTTAATCAAAATTGGTTTGCCATTCACAAGTAATTGTTTGTTTTTTAATTCAACAGTTCTAAAACCTATTTTTTTACTGGTAATTTCAATACTTTCGTTGTTTTCGTTTTTAATTTCTAAGATTAAAGTGTAAAGATTTGGTTCTTCAGCCGACCATTTTTTTACTTTTTGAATAGTTTTTAAAAAATTTATTTCTGCAACATTATCAACAAAACTCAATTCTTTAGTTTCTTCAGCGACTTTCTTATTTTTATCATCAAATAACTGATAATTAAGTTTATAAGTTGATTTGTCATTTTCTAAATTATTGATTTTAACTGTTAAATCCAATAATCCATTTTCATAATTTTCGTCTAAAATCGCTTTTGCAAAAAAATCCGAGATATGAACTTTTGGTCTGGCATAAATATAAACATCGCGTTCTATTCCCGACACTCTCCAAAAATCTTGACATTCTAAATAAGTTGCATCGCTCCATCTATGAACCTGAATTGCCAAAATATTTTTTCCAATTTTAGCTTTTTCTGTAATATCAAAACGCACAGGCAATTTACTATCTTTGCTCATTCCGAGAAATTCTTCATTCAAATAAAAGTAAGAAGCACCTTTAATTCCATCAAATGACAAAATAATATCTTTTCCCTCCCATTCTGCGGGGATTTCAAACTCCTTACGATAAGTTCCTGTTGCGTTTAATTCTTTTGGCACAAGTGGTGGATTTGGTCTATCCCAATATGGTGGAAAACCCCATGAAGTAAATTCATAAGTTGCATTTACATAAATAGGTGTACCAAAACCTTGAAATTCCCAATTTCCTGGGACATTTATATCCGACCAATTATTATCATTAAACGAGAATTTATAAAAATCGTTTTGCAATCTATCGTCAAAATTATTTACATAATGATATTTCCAAACTCCATTTAGAAAAATATAATTTTCTAAATCATTAGCACGCACAAAATTTTGAGCATCAGTCATTTTAGAGTATGAAACAAAGCTTGCATGTGCTGGCATTTTATTAATGTGAACTAAATTAGGATTTGTAATTTCTGCAAAACGTTCAGATTGTTTTTGTGAAAAAAGATTTATCACAAAACTCAAACACAAAATACTTAATAAATATTTTTTTACCATAATTTTAAAACTGTTTTTTTACAAAAATAAGAATTAGCTTTAAATGAGTTCATAATTTTTCCAATAAATTATTGCAAACTGTAAAATCGTTAAAAATATTTATAATTTTGCATTATTATATGTTTTTATACTGAATGAAAAAATCACATATTTTATTGTTAATATTTGCTATTTTGCTTAGTTCTTGTCGTCCTGTTATGATGAAATATTATGGCATTAAGAAACCCAGAATTGAGAATGAGCAAAGTTTAATAAGAAAAGCTAAAAGATTTGGCTTTGGTACAAATAATATTGTCAGTTCAAACTCTGATAATTTTCTACATATATTAAACGGGCAAGGAATTCCAGATGCTAAAATTTATGATAAATTCGGAAATTATATTGAATTTAAGTCTAATGATTCTGCTTGCAACGCCGAGCTTTCTGAATTTATTCAAAATTTACACAAAGATACTATTTACAAAACTTCAGAATATCCCAACTTTTTTGAAGAATACTCAAAATACAGAGATTTAAAAGGCAATGATTTACCCAAGCCAAATTCTGCTGATTTTTATATTGTTATTTTTTGGACAGCATGGACAGGCAGACTTAACAAAACACATGTTAAAATTTGGGAAGAACTTGCAAAAGAAAATAAAAACTGTAAAATCGAAGTTCTAACCCTAACTCCGCCAAAATTTCACGCTTAATTTAAAAAAAACTTGATAAAATGTTTGTTATATCATATTTTTTATATATCTTTGGGCAACCTAAATAAGTTGCTTATGTATTTACCAGAATGGGCTCAAAAATTTAAAGAGCCAAAAACAGAAATTAGAATAATTGGTGGTCATTGTTACAACGGTTGCAGCTAAGAAACGTGGGGCATTTCGGAGCGATTACCTTTCCACCGAAACGAAAAGTTGCTAAGGAGAACGAAACTTGCGGATAACACTGTCCGCCCCATGTTTTCTTAGGTGCTGTTAGCAAACGTGCTTCTTTCATCCATTGTGCAATATATTTTATTTCAGTTAATAATTCCGCTATTTAGATTTCTATTGTTTCCTTTTTCAAACTCTCCCCAACTGTATATTTATATTCCTTGCTAAAATCCTTTGTAAACTGGAATATAGCCAGAAGCAAATCATACGTTGCTTTATATACCGGCAATTCATTGTAATGTGCCATTTTAAAAAAATTACTTGCGTGATTTTGTGTCGTCATTCGGCAATATTAAAGCAAGCTTTATATTTCGCTCATTCCTAACAAAATTCGACCGCTTCGCGGAAATAAACACCCTTCGACAAGCTCAGGGTAAAAATAAATCAAATAGTCAAATGAATCAAATAAATCCTTAATCCCTTACGCAACGGACAGAAAAACCAACCTCCTTATAGCTATTGAAACGGCTAACACTGCTGCTATTGTAGACCACGTACCGGTTATAGCCCTCGGTAGCACTCCACCAGTAACCGTAGTTACCAATGTCGAGGAATATACCATTGAAGCCACGGCCGCCACCCGGAAGGGCTGTAAAACCGGTTTCGTTAGTTGCACCTGTATTTGGGCTTGCCCAATGCGTAGTTCCGGTTTCTTTTAGTTTGCCTCCTGCACCACCCAAATAATCGGTTAATTCTCTCCACTCGGCATCGCTGGGTAAATGCCAGCCTGCAGGGCAAACACCTTGGACTCCACTTGGGTTTGCATTACTGCTTGCCGAACCTGCCATAGCTGCCGGCCAGTTGTATAATACGCCATAGGTGGTGTAATTTGATGTTGCCTTTGCATCAGTTACGTTCGTACCATCATAACCGTAAACATAATAATATGGTGTGCTTTCGGATCCTGTGCCAGGACCCACAACGCTTGGTAAGTATGCAAGATTTTCTGCCATCCAGCACTGCTCTCCAATCAGCACTGTTTGATAAGAATTACCATCTCTAATGTCTGTTATTACGCCACAATAATTCGCAAAATCATTTGTTGTAAAAGATATCTCATGACCGTATGAAGTGCCAAGTTCATTAGTTGCAAAAGCTTTGGAATAAT
>JALOAQ010000174.1 GCA_023228725.1 Bacteroidales bacterium
AATACCCAAGCTGTACTTGATGGTAAAATTTGGGATTTTATTAAAACTTACTTAATGGAATTTGGTGGTAAGTGAGGTTAGGTGAGCTTAGGGGTTGTATTGGGGTTTGGTTTTGCTGTGGCTTGTGCGACCTGCCTTTGTGCTTGGTTGTGTACACTAGCGTTTAATTGCTCTAATAATTTCACCAATCCATAAAACTAATGAGGTTGAACCGATAATTATAGCCCAATCCTTTAATGATAATGGAACAGTTCTGAAAACTTCGCCTCCAAATTCAACAATTAATATTTGACCTACTAAAATGACAAAAGCTACGATTAAGAAACCAATAGATTTATTTAATCCATGGAAAGCAGATTTACCTGATGCGAATGCTTTTGCATTAAACATATTCCAGAATTGCAACATTACAAATATTGTGAAGAAACGAGATAAGTCATAACGGCTTACTTCACCATTATCCGAAAAATAAAAAAGAAGTCCTAATAAAATAATTACGAATGAAAAACCTACAAAAAGAATATTGAACCTCATTGAAGGTGTAATTATAAAATCCTTATTTTTTCTAGGTTTATTTTCCATTACACGCAAATTTGGAGGCAGAGAAGCCAACGCACCTGCGGCAAATGTGTCCATAATTAAATTCACCCATAGCATTTGTGTTACCGTTAATGGTAAGTCATGACCGAAAATTGAACCTAAAAGTACGATGATTAAGGCCGCAACATTTATTGTTAATTGAAAAAGAATAAAACGTTGAATGTTCTGATATAATGAACGACCCCACATTACTGCAGTTGTAATACTACTAAATGAGTCATCTAACAGGGTTATGTCGCTTGCTTCTTTGGCAACAGAAGTACCTGAACCCATTGATAAGCCAACGTGAGCAAAATTCAAAGCTGGTGCATCATTCGTGCCATCACCAGTAACTGCAACGACAGAACCACTTTTTTGCAATAACTGAACTAGTCTTTGCTTATCTGTCGGTCTAGCCCTACACATTATTTTTAAATACTGAACCCTCTTTAAAGCTTCTTCGTCAGAAAGATTTTCAAACTCAACCCCAGAAATTATGTTGTGTAAGTTATCACTATCGTTCCATATTCCTATTTGACGACCAACTTCTTTGGCAGTACCAGGAGTGTCCCCAGTTACAATTTTAACTTCTATCCCTGCATTTAAACATTTTGTAACAGCAGAAGGAACATCTAATCTTACGGGGTCAGAAATAGCAGTAATTCCAAGGAATATCAGACTTGAGTTAATCAATTTTCCATTTTCAAATCTGCGGATATTATCATCAACAATTTCATACGCAAAACCTATAGTTCGCATTGCTTGATTATGATATTGCAAAAGAGAATTTTCGATTGTTGAATTACATTCATTAATTGGTTTCAGCCCTTGTTCAGACAATATATAACTACATTTTGATAGTACAATTTCAGGCGCACCTTTCACATATAGAACTTTTTTGTTTAGCAAAGGACTTTTAACCAATGAAGCCATAAATTTTCTTTCAGTTGAAAATGTTAGTTGTTCAATGACTTCGGCATCTTCACGTATATCTAGATAATTTAAGCCTTGACCATGTAACCACAATAAAAGAGCAGCTTCTGTTGGATTACCTAAAGTTTTAATTTTTGATGGTTCAGAACAATCAAGATAAGCAGTTGAATTTACTGATATACTCTCTTTTATTATATTATGGCTTTCTTCATTTGAAAGTTTATTCCCATTTAAACAGAAAAAATCGGCTTTATAAACTTGCATTTGATTTTGGGTCAAAGTACCAGTTTTGTCAGTACAAATAACAGTTATTGCCCCCATTGTTTCACAAGCATGCATCTTTCTCACAAGATTATTATTTTGAAGCATCCTGCGCATACTTAATGCTAAACTTAGGGTTACACTCATTGGTAAACCTTCTGGAACTGCAACAACAATTAAGGTAACAGCAACCATAAAATATTGTAAAATACGACCTGCAACGTCTAAGTTAACCCAAGATTCGGAATTTAAAGGATTTATACCAAATAAATAACCAGCAGAGGCAAGTAGAAGGAATGTTCCAACTCCATATAATATCCATCTAAACCAACTACCTTCTTCAACACTTTTTGGTAACTCCTTTTCTTTACCTAACAGTTCAAATGTATCGTAGATGATTGGCAACCAAACTTTGGTCAATATAATGGCTGCTGAAAGGATTACAATCCCAATTGAACCTAATTGACCAATTGTATATTGAGCTTCCCCTAAAAATAAATCCTTCACAAAAAGTGCAAGAAATGTCAAGGATGCTAAAGCAAAACCAACAACGCCAATAAATTTTGCCAGTTTGTCCAATTGCTTATTCAACGGAGTTTCTTCACCACTCATTTCTGTTGCTTTCTCTGCAACTTTACCAAATTCTGTTTCATCGCCCACTTTCTTTATCTCAAGAATACAGTGTCCGTCCATCAATTTTGTCCCTCTCATTGCCCAATTAGAAGGATAAGTTGAATCTGTGTGAAAATTTGCTGGGTTGGTAGTTTTTTCAATGATTGGTTCCCCTGTTAAACATGATTCATCTATTTGAAGAGACACTGCTTCGAGTAATTCTCCATCAGCAGGAACTTCTTCGCCTGTGCCGAGAATAACAATATCCCCAACAACGATTTCTTTTTTTGGTATTTCGCAAATATTTCCATTTCGTATTACCTTGTAAAGCGTGTCGTCATTAACTTTATTTAAAACATCAAACTTCTTATTTGCATCCATCTCAAACCAAAAAGCAACACCAGTTGCTAAAAAAATAGCACAAAAGATACCTATTGTTTCAGCAAACTCCATGTGGACAAATGAAATACCTAATGAAAGAAATGCCGCAATTAAAAGTATTCTGATAATTGGATCTTCAAACTTTTCTAAAAAAAGTTTCCATAAAGATTCTCTTTCTGGTGGAGTTAAAATATTTTCACCATATTTATTACGGCTTTCGAGAACTTGCTCATTAGTAAGTCCTGTGTAGTGTTTCTTATGTTCCATCTTTTTTCAATAAATTTAATTCTGTAAATAAAACTTCGTATTTTTGTTTTTCTTCTTGTTCATCAATTACGGCATCAGCGAGTATGTTTTTTTTTAAGTTCATTTAATTTACTCATTTTTTGGTTTTTGCCATTAGATTTTATAAATCGAATAATGATTGGAATAATCCTATTGTCGCAAATACTATCAATGCTATTCCAATAATTTTACAGGCGATTGTAACAAAAAATTGAATTGTGTTTTTCTTATATTTCCGTTTATTATATATTAAACGAGGCAAGACCATCCAAATGAAAAGTCCGATTAAAACTTTTAT
>JALOAQ010000175.1 GCA_023228725.1 Bacteroidales bacterium
TTATCGATTTAATAAGTCCAATTACGCCAAAAAATAAGGAATATAAATATTTATCACAAGTTTTTCAAGCTATAAGAATAAGTGTTAATGATGAGATAAATGCACTTAAAGATTTTTTAAATTCATGCTCTAAAATCACAAAAATTGGAAGCAGATTATCTATTATATCATATCATTCATTAGAAGACAGGTTGGTGAAAAATTTAATAAAAACTGGCAATACTGAAGGAAAAATAGAAACAGATATTTTTGGAGTAAGCAATTTAAATTTTAAAGCTATTAATAAAAAGATAATATTACCAAGCACAGAAGAAATTGAAAAAAACTCAAGAGCTAAATCAGCAAAATTAAGAATAGCAGAAAAAATATGAAAAAAGAAAGCATATCAAACATAAAGCAAATAAAATCTAATATAAAAGGATTATTTAATGGCTCTATATTAGTTAGTGATTTTGTACGCAAGCAAATTCCTTTTGTTGTATTTCTTTTTATTCTTGGTTTAATATATATATCAAACAGGTTTAATGCAGAAAGTATTTTTAGGCAAACTGATGAAGCAAAAAAAAGAATAGAAAATCTAAGGTCGGAGAAAATAGAGATACAGTCGCCTTTGATGCAAAACAGCAGAAAAGAGAAAATATTAGAATTGCTTAATGAGAAAGGCTCTAATTTAAAAGAACCAAATAAACCACCATATAAAATTTCAAATAATAAAGACTAAATGAGTTCAAGACGAAGCATATTAATCAAATACAACACACTATACTTAATTTTAATTCTTGTAAGTATGTATTTTGTATATAAGATTATTTACTTTCAGTTTTTTTACGATAAAGCTCTTATTGAGGATGCTTTAAAGACCACAAAAGTATATGCTTCTATAGAGCCAAGACGAGGTGATATTTATTCTAGTGATGAAAAATTATTGGTTACTTCCATAGCCTATTATGAAGTAGGGATGGATCCAAATTCTGACGCAATTACGCAAAAAATATTTGATGAAAATTTAGACTCACTTAGTCTGTGTTTATCGCAAGTGATACCAACTAAAACAAAGGAACAATTTAGAAATGAATTAATAAGAGCAAGAGACTCAGGCTCACGATATTACAGATTTAGTTTTAATCTTAATTATTCGGATTTTAAAAAAATGTCTGATTTCCCACTTCTTAGAAGAGGAAGACTAAAGGGAGGTTTTGTTTATCAAAAAAATTATATAAGAGAAAACTTATTTGGTCAATTAGCAAAGAGAACTTTAGGCACTCAACCAACAGATAGAGCAAATGGGGTTGGTTTAGAAGATTTTTTTAATGAAGAGCTTAAAGGTGTAGAAGGGCATACTATTAACGAAAGAATTGCTGGAAACTTTTGGATGCCAATTGAAGACGCACAGTATATAGAACCCCAAAATGGTTATGATTTAATCACAACAATAAATATAGAATTACAAGACATTGTTGAAACAGCATTAGAAAAACAGCTTACTAAATGTGAAGCAGGTTTTGGCACAGTTGTAGTTATGGAAGTAAAGACAGGGAAAGTATTAGCAATTGCAAATAAAGAATTAGATTCAAAAGGTAAATATGTAGAAAAGACTAATCATGCTGTTGCTTATGCAATAGATCCTGGTTCAACTTTCAAACTTGCTTCGGCAATTATTGCACTGGAAGATGGTTATATAACGCCAGACGACATAATTGATACAGGAAATGGTTCAAAAAAAATCTCTTATAAAATAGTTAGAGATACAAAAACTGGAGGTTATGGAGAAATAAGTTTTCAAAGAGTTATAGAAGTATCTTCAAACATTGGAATTGCAACAGTTATATATAATAATTATAAAAATAATCCTTTAAAATTTTATAACGGAATTGAGAAGCTGAATTTAACAAAACCCTTAGGCGTAAGTATCAAAGGAGAAACAACACCTATAGTAAGCAAACCAAATACCTCATCTTGGTCAGGAATATCATTAGTGCAAATGTCTATGGGATATGAGCTGCAAATCACACCTTTACAAATTTTAGCATTTTATAATGCAATAGCAAACAACGGTAAACTATTAAAACCTATTTTTGCAGAAGCTCTTGCTGATAAAAACAAAATAATAAAATATTTTGAACCAGAAGTTCTTAACGAACAAATATGTTCACACAAAACTTTAAGTCAAGTTCAAAAAATGCTTTTAGAAGTAGTTGAAAATGGAACAGCAAAAAATATAAAAAATGAAAATTATAAAATTGCTGGAAAAACTGGAACTGCTCAAATGAATTATGGAAAAGATAGTCTTCCTACAGAATATCATGCATCTTTTGTTGGCTATTTTCCTGCCGATGCACCAGAATTTTCGTGTATAGTATCAATTTATGAACCAAAAAATGGTTTTTACGGAGCTAGTGTAAGTGCACCAGTTTTTAAAGAAATTGCAGATAAAATTTATTCTTTAAATCCAAAATATTATAAAGCATCTACAGATGAAAACACAATCTGTTCTAAACCTGTGCTAAAGAAGGGAAGTAAACAAGAAACTAATAAAGTATTTAACTGGTTTGGCTATAAAATTGACTTAAAAGAAGTTAATCAAACCGACTGGATTACAGGAACTTACACAGAAGACGCTATAAAACTAAAACCAGTAAGTTTTAGCGATAATAGAAAAGTTCCAGATGTAAGAAACATGGGTCTAAAAGACGCTGTAGTTGTTCTTGAAAATGCAGGACTTAGTACCCAAACACATGGCAGAGGAAGAATTTACAAACAAACTCCAAATGCAGGAAGTGAATTAAGAAAAGGTGATAAAGTTATTTTATACTTATGCGAATGAATATAAAAGATTATATATCAAAAATAGATACTGTAGAAAGTATTTTTAATAACGAAGGTGATTTTACAAAATTAGAGTTTGACTCTAAAAAAGTAGAAAACAAAGACGTTTTTATTGCTATCCCTGGAAGTCAGCATGATGGACATAAATTTATAAATAATGCAATTGAGAATGGTGCAAGTATAATTATTTGTGAAAAATTTCCTGAGAAAATTGACTCTAAACTTACGTATATTAAAGTAATCTCATCATCAAAAGCTCTTGGAATTTTAGCTTCAAACTTTTATGGCAATCCTTCAAAAAAAATAAAACTAATTGGAGTTACCGGTACAAATGGCAAAACAACAATTGCCACAAGCTTATTTAATTTAACAAAAAACTTAGGTTATAAAGTTGGTTTAATTTCAACAATACAAGTAATTATTGATAATAAAAAAATAGAAGCTACTCATACAACACCTGATCAATTAAGATTAAATAAATATCTGTCTGAAATGGTAGATATTGGT
>JALOAQ010000176.1 GCA_023228725.1 Bacteroidales bacterium
ATGCAAGTTAGGGCGGTCTTATATTTTTCATATTACAATACTTAATAAAATATTTTTCAAAGTAAATAAATCTTTTAAAAATAAACAAACATTTTTAAATTTATTTTGCACAATAAAAAAAAACATCTATATTTGCACAGTCAAATTTTGGACTAGTGGCTCAATTGGATAGAGCATCTGACTACGGATCAGAAGGTTGGGGGTTCGACTCCTCCCTAGTTCACTTGTAAAAATAACAAATATTAGTAAAATGTTGAAAAACAATAAGTTCTTTAAAAATAAAATGATAAATATTTGTTTTTTTTGATAGATTTTAGTATTTTTGTTTACCAAAAACGGACCAAACATTTTTTTATGGTAAACAAAATTAGCACATCGGTATTTTTAAATCCTCACATAAATAAAGAGGGTAAATCAAAACTTTATATTCAAGTTTTGATAGATAGGAAAACAAAACGTTATCCTTTAGAAATCTTTATTTATCCTAAAGATTTTTGTAGAAAAACGAAAAAGGTTAAAGGAGCTGATAAGGATAGAATAAACAGAATAATCCTTAGAGAAATAAACAGGATTAATGATATATACTTAGAGCTTCGGGAACTTGGAGAGCCGATTAATTTTGAAACTTTTGAAAACAAGTATTTTGACAAAGCTCAAGTGTCGCTTAGTGAAATTATTAAACTTCATTGCGAAAAACTACCTTATTCGAGATTTTTGAGGTATAGTACATTAGAGAATAAGCTAAAAGCGTTGTTTGGAGACGATATTACTATAAATGAAATAAGTCTAACAAAAATTCAAGAATTTGATAGGTCGTTAAAAGGTTTAGCCAATAATACTATTTGGGATAATCATAAAGATTTAAAAGCACTTATAAATACAGCAATTCGATTAGGCTTATATAAACACGAAAATCCATATAAAAATTTTAAAACTAAATACGTTCAAACAATGCGAACCTTTTTAACCGCTGATGAACTCGCACTGATTGAAGAAAAGGTTGATACGTTTCCAGATGTAGTTAAAAAGATTGCAAATGTTTTTTTATTTCAATGCTATACTGGTTTAAGATATTCTGATGTTGCAGCTTTAAAATGGGAGAATATTCGCAATAATTTTATTATAATACAGACCGAAAAAACAAATGAGATAGTCAATATTCCTATCGTTAATAAAGCACAAACAATTTTAGATAAACAAAAAAACAGCAATGATAAGATATTTTCTATTCCGTCTAATCAAAAATATAACCATTATTTAAAATTAGTAGCACTTTACGCAGGTGTAGATAAAAACTTAACCAGTCATGTAGCAAGACATACTTTTGCGACTATTTCTATTGAATTAGGTATTCCAATAGAAATTATATCAAAACTGTTAGGGCATAAGGATTTAAGTACAACTAAAATTTATGCTAAAATCCTTAATCCTGTATTGTCGGAGTATATGAAGAAATGGGACAAGTGATTATCTTAGAAAAAATCGCCAAACCATTAAGCCCAAAAATACCAAAACTAAAGCAGATATTATAATAGCAGTGTTGTTAATTGTTTTTTCCTTAGTTTTTTCGTGTGTTTTTTGCGAAAAGTCTATTTTTGTTTTGTCAATAGACTTGTCCTGATGCTGAACCTTAATGCTATCTTTTATTACTTTATTTTTATCAGATTTTTCTGTAATTCTATTGTTTGTAAGGATTTTTATTTCTTTTTGTAAAAATTGATTTCCCAAGCTGTCTGGAGTGGAATATTCTTTAATAAAAATTTCTTTCTCTGAAAAATCATGCTTAATTGAGCTTATAATTGTGTTTTGCGTTGTATTTTTTGCACTATCTATTAGTTTTTCAACAATAATATCATTCTTAACGGTGCTATCTACTTCTGTTTTAACTTCATTTTTAATAATGTTTTTTTGAGGCTTACACGACACTATAAGTAGTGTAAATGTTAAAAATATTGTTATTATTATATTTTTTTTCATTTTTATTGAAATTTATTTGTTTTTTGTTAAAATTTGACTTATATTTGCAATATAAATAACTAATGTTTAGAATAATAGGGTGGATGTTCTTGCGAGGCTCCAGTTTTCCAGCTAAAGATTAGTTATTTTTTATTAATACGTGGTCGTAAATAAAAGTTTTGGAAGTTTCTTTAATAATTATCAAAACATCATAATCAGTTTTTAAAATAGACACTTTACCTAAGAATTTGTAAATTGCCTTTACATCTCTTTGTTTTTTAGGATTTTTTTCAGATTCCTTAATAATAAATTTGCTATTACGCAAGATTGTAGGCAATTTTGAAAATGAAAGCAATTTTTCAATATAAGGTTGATGATATTCGTATAAATCATTTTTCAAACCCTGCCAAGTTAATTCAACTTCCATTTGTTTGTCGTTTAGGTTTATTGTTATTTTTTGACCTACTAAATCATTTTTGACAAAGTCTAAAACTTTTTTAAACAATTCTTTCTGTGTATTATATTTGCCAAAAAAATTTGGATTAATGCTTATTGTTCTCATTTAATTTAAACTTTTATTATACAGTATATATCCTTCGACTATGGAGTTTACATAAGCCCCTCTATAATAATCATCTGCAATAATCAAGCAGTCCGTATAGGTTGTCATAAACAGCCATTCTATAAGTATATGCGGACTTTTTGTTTTTGATAATATATAAAAATTCTGTTCCTTAGCCTTGCCGTTGTTTCTAAAATGCAGGTTTGGCATATTTCGCTTCATTGCGGGTAAGATGTAATTATCTGCAATGTTATCACTTTCGGTTTTACCAACGGAAGTAAAGACTTCAATTCCAGTAGCTCCGCCTGTTGACGTACTGGTAAAACCTTTTAAACCCTCAAAATCTGTATAATCGGCATTGTTGGTAGGTTGTGCGTTGTGGTGCAGGCTTATTCCAACGATTTTTTTGTTAACCTTAAATAATTCGTTGATTTTATTAGCTCTATCTATTAAGCTCAAGTCTGTGTTATAGTTGTTGATTATGGTATTATCAATATGATTTTCATTTAGTTTTTTCGATAAATCTAAAGCTAAGAGTTTACAGCTGTAGCCTTCATAGATTTTTAAGCCGTCCTCCCAAGTGGGAGACTGTTTGCCTTGTGTTTGATATTTGCCGTCTTGAATAGAGCCATGCCCGCTCAAAATAACTACATGTATATTCGACTTGGGCATTTCGTTAACATGGACGAACTTATTTTTATTTACAATGCCTACAATAGCAGTAATTACACCTATGGCAACTACGCCAATAGTTGTTTTAGTTCTTATTTGCATTTTTATTTTT
>JALOAQ010000054.1 GCA_023228725.1 Bacteroidales bacterium
GAAGATATTAGATTGGTTAATAAAGGCGTATTTATGCAAAACAACAAATCCACTTTAAAGCTTTTCCAACGTAAAGGAAAATAAAATTTGAAATTTGAAGAATTAAATATAGCACAAAGTTTAAAAGACGGTATTGATAGTTTTAATTATCAAGAGCTTACTCCTATTCAGGAAAAGACTTTGCCAATAATTTTAAAAAATAAAGATTTATTAGCTTGCTCACAAACAGGTTCAGGAAAAACCGCAGCTTTTTTAATTCCTATAATGGATAAAATTCTTTATTCTGAAAGAGATGGAATTAAAGCTTTGGTAATTGCCCCTACTCGTGAAATATGCATTCAAATAGAAGAGCAAATTGCAGGTTTAGGATATTTTGCCGGCATCTCTTCTTTAGCTGTTTATGGTGGTAGTAATCAAGAAAATTTCACTAAACAAAGAAATGCTTTAGAAAATAAAACTGATATAATTGTTGCAACTCCAGGAAGATTCTTGGCTCATTTAAAGTTAGGATATGTAAATCTTAATAAATTACTTAGTTTAGTCTTGGATGAAGCTGACGAAATGCTTGACATGGGTTTTTATGCTGATATAATGAGCATTATCTCCTATTTGCCAAAAAAACGCCAAAATCTTTTATTTTCTGCAACAATGCCAAATTCTATTAAAAAACTTGCAGACGAAATCTTAGTAAATCCTGAATTTATTGATTTGAATTTTTCTTTGCCTGCCGAAGAAATTGAGCAGAAAGTATTTATGGTTTTTGAAAAAGATAAAGCAAAATTATTAAATACTGTTTTAAATAATTTTAAAAACAATAAAATTTTAATTTTTGCAGGAACAAAACTCAGCGTTTCAAGAATTTCATCATATTTAAGAACTTGTAAAATCAAACATTCTTCAATTAATTCAAATTTTACTCAAGAAGAAAGAATTGAAACCGTACAAAACTTTAAAAGCGGAAATTTTAATATTTTAGTTACAACAAATTTGCTTTCACGCGGAATTGATATTGAGGATGTTAATTTAATTATAAACTATGATATTCCTGAAAAAGCTGAAGATTATGTTCACAGGATTGGTCGCACTGCCAGAGCCGGAAAACTTGGTATGGCAATTAGTTTTATTAATGAAAATGAAATTTCAAATTTTAATAGAATTGAAAAACTTTTGAAGCGAGAAATTGCAAAAAGTAAATTGCCTGAAGGTTTTAGCTCTGCTCCTGAATATAAAGTAATTGTACAGCCAAGAAAACGGAGGTGGAAAACAAATAGGAAAACCATAAAACTGGATAAAAGACAGAAATCTAAGTGATTTTTATTCTTTTAAACCTCTATATGTTAAATACTTTTAAAAATAATTTTTAAGCAATCTATATTATGTTTAATTTTGCATTCTATGTCAGGCTTTTTTAAACGAAATATAAACGGTATTCTTGGAACTATTTTGTTTCACTTAATAATACTTGTTATTACTATGAGTTTAAAGCTTGCTGAACCTAATCCAAATAATGAAGAGTATTTTATTATTGAACCTGAGTTTTTAAAAGAAATTTTAGAAAATGAAGATGATATTTTAAAAGATGAAAATTCTATAGAAGATTTTGATATTGAAAATTATTTAAAAGAAATACGAAATATTGGAGCTAATAATCCTAATAATAAGTATTTTAACGATGCAAATGCTCTAAGTGAAGAAGAATTAAGGCAAAAATATGAAACAGAACTTTTAAAAGAAAAATATGGTAGCGAGTATGATAAGATGATGAATACAAGCTATGAAGATTATTTAAAAGATAAGGAAAAGCCTAATTCTTCTAATGAAAAAAACAAGGATGATACTAAGAATAAAAATACAGTAAATTATTCTGGTCCTGCTTTGGTTTATGTTGACTTGCAAAATCCAAATCGTGGTAAAACATATATACATGTTCCTGTATTTACTTGTGAAAATGGTGGGCGTGTTGTTGTTGGGATTAATATTTCGCCTGATGGCAGTGTAAAATCTGTAAATATTATTTCAGCAAAAAGTAGCGGTGATGCAAGTTGTATTAGCAATGCAGCAAAAAACGCTGCTTTAAAATCTAAATTTTCTGCAATTTCAGGTGGAAAAACAGAAACCGGCACTATCACCTATTCATTTATGGAACAATGAATTTAATTCAAAATTTCATCTATAAAAACCATAGAGATTAAAACAATTTATTGCTGTTTATATAATACTTTTTAAAATCATTATATTTCAAATTAATTATTTAATTTTACAAAAAATACATTATTGTTATGATAGCAGAAAATTTAATAGCTTATTTTGAAAACGCGATAGCAAATAATTGGGACAAAATATCCTTGCAAGATTACGAAAACGGTGGCTTAAGTTTTGGGGAATTAGGCAATCAAATTTACAATGTTCACAAGCTTTATCGCGAGTGCGGAATTGAAAAAGGTGATAAAATTATTGTTGTTGGCAAAAACTCAGCTAATTGGGGTTTAATCTATATTGCAACAGTTAGTTATGGTGCAGTAATTGTTCCTTTATTGCAAGATTTTACCTCAAAAGATATTTACTCATTAACAAATCATTCTGATGCAAAATTAATGTTTGCTTCGGAATTTATTTGTCAAAAATTTGATTATTCAAAGTTTGAACAATTACAAACAGTTTACTATTTAGATAATTTTGAGATTGCCCACGACTTTTCAAATAAAAACATTTTATTTGATAATAATCCAAATGTTATTTCACAAAAAGATTTTAAATTAGAACATATTCCAAATTCTGAACTTGCTGCAATACTTTACACTTCAGGCACTGCAGGTCAGCCAAAAGGCGTTATGTTACAACATAATTCTTTAGCAGCTAATGTTAGATATGCTCGTGCTAATATGCCTTTAGAATCAGGCGATAGAATAGTATCATTTTTACCTTTAGCCCATTGTTATGGAGCTGCTTTTGAGTTTTTATTTCCTTTCACTCTTGGTTGTTCAATTATATTTTTAGGAAAATTACCTTCGCCTCAAGTGATTTTAAAAGCATTTAACGAAATAAAACCTCGACTTGTTTTGTCTGTCCCTCTTGTAATAGAAAAAATTTATAAAAATAAAATTAAACCTACTATAGACAAACCAGCAATTAAATTTTTACTTAAAATACCTATAGCTAAAGGCTTGTTGCATAAAAAGATACGAAACTCTTTAAATCAAGCTTTTGGTGGTGAAGCTAAAGAAATTGTTATTGGTGGAGCCAAGATGAATAGAGAAGTTGAAACTTTTTTGCAAAAAATTGGATTTAATTTTGCTATAGGATATGGAATGACAGAGTGTGGTCCATTAATTACATATGACGGTTGGAAAACTACAAAAATTTACTCTGCCGGAAAAGTTGTTGACAGTTTAGAAATGAAAATTAATTCAACTCAAGAGGGAAAGGTTGGAGAAATTTTTGTTCGTGGAGAAAATGTAATGACAGGTTATTATAAAAATGAAGAAGAGACAGCAAATGCTATTGATGCTGATGGCTGGCTTCATACAAGTGATTTAGGAATAATTGATTCAGACGGTTATTTATTTATAAAAGGACGTAGTAAAAGTATGATTTTAACCAGTTCTGGTCAAAACGTTTATCCTGAAGAAATTGAATCTAAGTTTAATAATTTTCCTCTTGTAAGCGAAATTGTTGTTGTTAGTCGTTCCGGTGCAATTACTGCTCTTATTTATCCCGATCAAGACAGAATTAAAGCTTCTAATTTAAAACCTGAGCAAGTAGAAAAGGTTTTAAATCATTATCAAAAGCGTGTAAATGAAGATTTACCTGCATATATGCAAATTAAAAAACTTATTATCCGTGAAGAAGAATTTGAAAAAACGCCTAAAAAAAGTATAAAAAGATATTTGTATGAATAGGCTTAAAAAACAATTAATTTTGTCGTTTGAATTATATCATTTTCAAATTCTGTTATTAAAATATATACTCCTTTGCTTAAGTCTGAGACTTGAAAACTATAATTATAAGATTTAATATCCATGAAATTTAAAACTTGAAGACCAGAAATATTTTGTAAAGAAATGTTTTTTATAAGTTCTTCGCTTTCTACTATACAAATATTAGAACAAGGATTAGGATAAACAAATATATTAGGAGTAAAAATTTGATTATTTATATCAGTTGGTAAGGCATTAGTTGCTACCCAGTTTTCAGCAAGACTATTGTCTAAATCTGGATTTATTAAACTTAGATAAGGACCATCCCCATCAGCAAGTTCAGGCCAAGGATAAGAATCTTCATAAATAACTTGATTAATAATATTTCCAAATGCATCAACTAAGCATAAATCAAAGCTCTTATTTGATAAATGCCTTGTAAACTGACCAAAAGGCGTAAAACCATAAAATTCCTCAAATATTTCGGCATTAGAAACAATATAAAAACTTTCAAAAGGACTTGCAATATAGTTATCGGGAAACCTATACACAAAACCCGTTTCTTTAAAATAAATCCCAGTTAAATCAATATCGTCTTCACTATTATTTATAATTTCAATAAACTCTAAATCATCTTTATCAAAAGCAAATTCTTCTTTTGGGTGATAATGAATTTTATTTATTACAAGTTTTGGAACTTCAATTTCAGCACATATTTCACAATCTGTTAGGTTTTGAACCATCCAGTCTAATCTTTCAACTAACCAAGTTTTTAAAGAATCAACATGAGTTTGATGTATTCCTACACTTCCCCATCTTTGCTCCTCTCTTATCAAAGACTCGGCAATTAATTCAGAAATAGAATCAATTTTGGTTTCTATATTATCATAACTTAAAATTTCGCCATCAAATCTTAATTCTTTCCAACGTTTAGTAAGATAACAGTTAAACTCTTCATCATTGAATAAATCTAACCAAAATTCAGAGCCGGTAGCACCGAAATCAAATTGCCAAACATCAACCTTACTCCTATCGTTATTCCAGCGTTTAAAGTCATTTCCAAAAGAAAGATTAAAATCCCAAATAGGTCCTGCACAAAGTTTTGAATTTCTATCTTTAAAGAAAAATGTACTTAAAACATAAGCGTCAACATTCGAGCTAAGTTCATTACAAATAATAAAATCAATAAACGAAGGAATGTCAATCATTGAGGGATAACCACCAAGAATAGAAGTGTTATTATTGTCCATAGCTTCTTGAAAAGCTGTAAAATAATTTTTTATATACTCATGTTGTTCATCTGTGATATTAACAGGTTTAGGCCTATGATGTATATAATTAATCTCTTCAATTGAATCTGAATATGTTTCCATAGTCCAAGCTATAGGGTCGCCTCCTGTGGTTTTATCGGCTTTAATAATATATCCCCCCGAAAGATCTGGCAATTCATTATCAAACTCGCTTAGCTTTTTAATATTTACCCTTTTTTTATCAATTTTAATTTTTTCTGCAAAAGCATATAAACCCTTATAATTATTATTTACAACAAGTTCGCAATATTTATAATCAGAAGCCCAATTGCCCATTTCAGAGGAAATAAAATTGATTAAAGGATCTCTCAAATAAGTTGAATCATAAGCAAATGAATGTAAAATCCAATTGTTTTCTTTTGCCATTCCAAGTATTTCAACATTGTTTTTGGTTCCGTCCGAGTTCAAAGTAAATAAAGCATATGGTTTTTTTATTAAAGTTTGAGAAGTTGAACCACGTAGCTCTATACCAATTTTTCCATCATAACTTAAAAATTCCACTGAATCTATATCTGTTAAATAATTTCTTGACCCATCAGGTCTAAAAATAATTTTCATATCTGCCCAAATTTTGGGTTCATCCGGAATATTTTGATAATTACCGCTAACAGTATCAAATTCTGTAGTAATCACAACAATTGGAAGATTACTGTTAGTAAAATTTTGAGAAAATACTGATAAATTAAAAATTAAAAGAAAAAATAAAGTGATTTGAAATTTTAACAATGTCATAATCTAAATAAATAAAAATAAAATAATATCAAATAAACAACAAAATTAAGTAAAAAGAACGTTAATAAAAATAAATAACAGAAAAAATTAAGTTTAAACTTGAATTTTCCTTAAATTTGCAAAGTAAAAAAAATGGAAAATGAAAAAAATTTTATATTTATTATTTTTAACAAATTTATTATTCTTGAATAATTCATTTTCTCAAGAATTAAGTAAAAACGCAGTAGTTACATTGCTAACTCAAGATGAAGGCTATGAACTTTATGCGTATTTCGGACATACTGCTTTGAGAATAAAAGACGATTCCTTGGGTTTAGATATTGTTTTTAATTATGGTACTTTTGACTTTGATACACCTGATTTTTACACTCAATTTGCTAAAGGAACTTTAAATTACACCTTGAGCTACAGTAGTTACGAAAGTTTTATTTATTACTCAAAACAAACACAAAGAACAATAAAAGAGCAAGTTTTAAACTTAAATCAACAGGAAAAACAAAAAATATTAGACCTTTTAGTAGCTTACTATAATTCTGAAGCTCGCTATTATAGATATGATTTTTTATATGATAATTGTGCTACTAAAATTAGAGATATTATTCAAGAAGCTACAAATAATCGCATTGATTTTTCAAAATCCAATTATAAAGGGCAAACTTATAGACAGCTTTTAATACCTTTTTTAAAAAAGAATTACTGGATAGATTTTGGAATTAATTTTATTTTAGGTTTAGAAACTGATAAAAAAGTACCAGCTGAGCAATATATGTTTTTACCTGTTTATATCCACGATTTTTGTGAAAATTCTGAATATGCAGAAAATTCAAAAATCATCTTAGATGCTTCGCCCAAAACAAAACAAGGTGTTGATTTTGGATATGTTTTACCTTGGATTATTGTAATAGCATTTGCAAGTTTAATTTCAATACCAAAAACAAGAGGTTTTTTCAAATATTTATTGTATTCTATTTTTGGATTACTCGGGGTTTTTATTTTAAGTTTTGGACTTTATTCAGAACATATTGCAGTGCTTTATAATTTAAACACTATTTGGACAATCCCCGCCTTTTTAATTCTAATTTTTTCATGGACAAAAAAATATTTAAAATATATTAAAATTGGATATTTAATAATTCTTTTATTACATTTACTTAATTGGTTTTGGTTGCCACAACAAATGTCCACTACTTTTCTACCTTGGATGTTTTTATTGATTTTCACTTTAATAATAGACTTAAATTATATGAAATATTTTAAAAAGAAATAAAGCAACTTTAATCAAAAATTACGTTTAGTTTTAAACTATTAAATATTAAACATATGAAAATCAAAATTATTATTCTCTACATTGCATTGATTTTATGCAAGTCTAGTTTATTTTCCCAATCAAAATCCATATTATTTATAGGAAATTCCTACACATATTATAACGAAGGTTTACCAACTGCTTTAAAAAATATTGCTACATCTTTTGACCAAGAAATAAGTACAGAAATGATAGCCCCGGGAGGATTTTCCTTTCAATCTCATTCAACAAACCAAACAAGTTTAGATTTAATTAATTCTCGCAATTGGGATTATGTAGTGCTTCAAGAGCAAAGTCAAAAACCTTCTTTTCCCCCAAGTCAAGTTGCAAACGAAGTTTATCCTTATGCTGAATCGCTTTGTAATACAATTAGACAAAATGATATTTGTTCTCAAATTATTTTTTTTATGACTTGGGGACATAAGTATGGAGATCAATCAAATTGTCAAAATTACCAACCTCTTTGTACTTACCAAGGAATGCAATGGCGTTTACGTCAATCTTATGTTGAAATGGCAGAAAACAATGATGCCTGGCTAAGTCCGGTTGGAATGGCTTTTGCAAAAATTATTGAAACTAATCCTGAAATAGAGCTTTATTCTGCTGATAATTCACACCCAAGCGTTTATGGAACTTATTTAGCTGCTTGTACTTTTTATTCAACAATTTTTCATAAATCACCTGTAGGCTCAACTTATATAAGTTCAGGAATTAATGTAAATCAAGCAGAAATTTTACAAAATGCAGCTTGGAGTGTTTTTGCCGACAGTTTAGACACCTGGAATATTGATACCACCAAACTTAGAGTAGATTTTGAGTATCTAACCCTATTGTCAAATACAGAATCATATTTTTTAAATTCGTCTCAAAATGCAGATTCTTGCTACTGGCAATTTGGCGATGATGAAGATTTTTGGCAATATGATATGAATGAATTAGTTACACATTTATATCCTGAATCCGGTAATTATGAGGTTTGCCTAACTGCTTATAAAGGAAATTGTGATTCTGAGAAAATTTGTAAAAATTACTATATAAGCATTGATTATAGCTTAATTGATGAAAATTCTGCTAAAAATAAAATAAATATCTACCCTAATCCAAGTTCTGATGGAATAATTTTTATAGAAAACGCTAAAAACAAATCATGTTCAATTATAGATTTATCAGGTAGGATTATTTGTAAAAAAGAGCTTGAAAATCAAAAACTTAATTTGTCGGATTTAAGCAAAGGAATATATTTTATTGAAATAGATTCTAAAATTTATAAAATACATTTGAAATAGAATTAGCTTAAACGCTTGAAATAAATTTTAAAAAATTAGTCTTACTAAGATAATACATATATTCCAATATTTAAAAGAAAAATATGAAAAAATTATAAAATAAATTGTTAGTTTTGTTAAATTTTATTTATATTTGGAAAAAATAAAAATACAATGCTAAAAAAATATGGGCAATTAAAAAATTACTTAAAATCAAAGTTTAATTCTAAAAAATATTAATAATTTTGAAGCTCACAATCCAATTTAAGTTTTTTAACAATGATGAATAAAACAACACATACAATTGTAAACGGAGATAGTAGGCAAATGAGTGAACTTAAAAACGAAAGTGTTCATTTGATTACTACTTCGCCTCCCTATTGGCAACTAAAAGATTATGGCACAGATAATCAAATAGGCTTTCACGATGATTATGAGACTTATATTAATCACTTGAATATTACTTGGGCAGAATGTTTTAGGGTTTTACATCAAGGCTGTCGTTTATGTATAAATATTGGAGATCAATTTGCTCGTTCAACCTATTATGGACGTTATAAAATAATACCTATTCATACAGAAATTATTAAATTTTGTGAAATGATTGGTTTTGATTTTATGGGTCAAATAATTTGGCAAAAACAAACCACTATGAACACTTCGGGTGGAGCAAGTATAATGGGAAGTGGAATAATTACTTTGGCTACAAGAAACTTAAATGTAGCTTAATTATGGTTGAATCTTTAGTACAATGGACATTATTAAATAATCCTTCTATATTGCAGAGTTATTTAGGTTTTGATTTTTCAAAAATTATAGGTCAAGAAATAAATACTGATCACGGTCGCATAGATTTTGTTTTAGCAAATTCAGAAAATAATCACTTAATCGTAGAACTTGAAACTATACTAAACAGTAAATCAAAAATTGACTACTGCTTTGCTCAAACATTAAATTATAAAAATGTAAAATTCTCAGATAATACTAATTATTGTATTTTATATGCTAATGAAACAAATTCAAAAAATCAAAAAAACATTGAAAATTTCGGAAAAGAAAATGATGTAATTATTCAAACTTATTCATTAGAAAAAATAAAAGAACTTTATTCAACAACTATTGATAGGCTTAGCTTAAATATTGGTTTAGCATTACCTAATCCCAAAAACTATACAATGTGTTTCCTTCGGTGGATGAATAAAATAATGAAAACATTTGCTGATTTAAATAAAAGTATTTTGACAGATAATGAAATATTTATTCCTTTCAATAATATCAGTAACAGCAGAACAAATTTTAATTGTTATGAAAGATTGGCTTTAGATTTTGAGTTGTTTGAGATTATAAAATCAAAATACTCTCTAACTGAATATGGAAAAATATTTGTAGAAAATATCAACCCATACGTTCATAATACAAAAAATGTATCTTCTATTAACCTAACTAATGAGCAAAAAAGATTATTACTCAAAGTTTTAACGAACGGTAATTGGGATAATAAAATTCATAAGGTAAATATTTATTGGTTTATGCGTTTTCTTGAAGTAACGCAAGGAAATTGGTTACCCAAACAGAACAAATTTGACCAAGAAAAATTGGATATTGCTAGAGGTGTATTTAATGTTTCATATAACGAACGAACTATGTATGAGTTTTTAACTTGGTGTTCAAATTATTGTATAGAATTAGGGTTGATTGGAAAAATAAAATCAACCACTAATTATGATCAAGTTTTTCTGACTCCGCTTGGTGTGGAAATAAACAATATTTTTAGTTTAGATTTAACACTCAAAAAAAGTAGAATGAATTTAAGTTTTAAATTTCTAGAATAGATGAAAGATAAATTTATACATAACGCACTAAGAAACCATCCACTAATTTTACAAGAATTGGGAGAACGATTATATGAAAAAATCACGGAAGTTGTAATTCCTGAATGGCAAGAAGCGTTCAATGCTTTAACTAAAGAAGATTGTTACAATTATATTTACAATTTAACCATAAACCGAACTTATGATGGTTATTTAAGAAAAAAATCCGTTGTCAATGACGGTTTAGCAAAAATATTTCCTGATGTGCGTTTCGAAGAAAGTTCATCAGAATTAGACCATGCAGGAGACATTGATTATCTTGGTTATGTTACAAAAAACAAGGCTTTTGGAATTCAAATAAAACCTGTAACAGCACAATCAAATTTTGGGAATTATTCAGTTCCTGAAAGAATGAAAGCAAGTTTTGATAGTTTTAAAGATGATTTTAAAGGAAATGTATTTATTGTGTTTAGCTTGGACGGTGAAATTGCAAACAAAGATGTAATTAATAAAATCCAAACGGAAATAAAAAAATTACAAAATAAACAATGAAAATTATTTTTAGCATATCTTTTTATGTGCATTATCATATTGTCATACGTTTGTCTGTATAACAATTTTTACTTTTTGCCATACAATATTGCACAACGGTCTATAAGTAATATGGTGTTTTTTAAACCGCCGTCAACAACATGTTTACTACCCGTACCATCATAACCCATATATAAGTGAGTTATATTATATGCGTTTAGAACATAATTTTTAAGTTTTTTATCGCGTATAGATACCGCTTCCAAATATTTTTGTATTGAAGGTCGCCCCTTTTCTTTCTTAACATTAGGGAAAGCCGCATCCAAGGCAATTAAACAGCCATTCCATAATGTATTGCCTGCCATTTTTACATATTTACTATCTTGATATGTGCTTGTAGGAGAGTCTAGCTTTCCATTATCTTTTAACAGCTTTTTAGCGTTAGCCACGTAGCGTTTTGCTTCTTCTATAGGATCATTTTTTACCGATGTAGTTGCCATAATTAAAAGTTAATAAAAAAAATATAATTTAGATTCTCCAAGTTACAAAAAAATCTTTTTAATATAATTTCTATAGGAATATCTAATTCTATTGAAATTTTTATTTTAGTGAGCCATATAGGATTTGAACCTATGACCCCTAGCCTGTCAAGCTAGTGCTCTAAACCAACTGAGCTAATGGCTCTAAATTTTGTGCAAAAATAATGATTTTTATTTAAAATATGCTTTGTTCAATTAGTTTTTTCAATATCAATTTTTAATTTTTCTAAATCAAGTTTATATCCTTGCTCCAAAACTGAAGTAATAAATTCATAATGTTTTCTATTTTGCCTGTAATCTGGCTCTGTTTTAGGATGTTTTAAAAATTTTGAAATATATTCCGGTTTTTCCGAAATATTAAGCACAGCATGAAAAAATAAAAAATCTTTAGCTCTATACATTGAAGATCCAGCAATTTTTCTGTCTTTAATAACTATATCAGAAATTCCTTTAATATCTAAATTTTCAACTCCTTGCTTTTGCAAAGCAGTAATTATTTTCATATTACAATCTCTGAAAAACTGTTTAATTTCTCGTAACATATCAGAATAAATTACCATAGAAACCACAATGGTTTTAGGTGTTAAAACAACACTATGTCCGCCACTGGGACGTTGCATTACTAAAGCTTTTTCTTTTAAAATTGCCTCTTCTAAAACAGCATCTTTTATCTTATCTCTTTGGCCTAAAATTACATAAACAGCATCAGGTTGCCAAACCAAAATACTATTTTTTCTGGATTCAAAAAGGTTTTTATCAGGAATATTATATGGACTTAATTTTATCAAAATTAAAATTTTATTGCAAATAAATAAAAAAATCCGCTTTAAACACTGAAAAAGCGGATTAAAATAAAAATTAATCTAAAAATTTTATTTATGGATTGCGGCATCAACTGCTTCTAAACCTGCTTCTAAGAAAATCTCAGAAACAGTTGGGTGAGCATGAATAGTTGAAGCAAGATCATAAACCGTAGCTTCTAAGCTCATATAAGCCGATGCTTCTGCAATCATATCTGTAGCATTAGCTGCAATAATTTGAACACCTAAAACTTCACCATATTTATTTTCTGATAAAATTCTTAGTTCGCCTTCTGTATCTGAAGTGATAATTGCTTTTCCATTTGCACTTAGCGGAAAAGAGCTTATTTTGTAATCAATTTCTTGCTCTTTTAACTCTTGTTCTGTAAAACCAAGTTGAGCAATTTCTGGTGAAGAATAAATATTTATTGGATATTTTTTTAAATCATAAGTTGCCTTCACTCCTTTTAGCTTATTTACCACATACAAACCCTGTGCTGAGCCAGAATGAGCAAAAGCAGATTTACCATTTACATCGCCAATGGCAAAAATTCCAGGAATACTTGTTTCAAGATTTTCATTTGTTTCAACAAAACCTTTTTCATTAAGTTTAAATTCAAGTTTTGAATTAGGCAAAACTGCTTTACGCCTTCTTGCATTTACTTTTACAGCATTTTCAGGGATTAAACTTTCATCATTTATTACTTGAATATTTTCTTTTTTTAGTTTCTTTTTCAAAAACTCTAATAAATACTCGTCTAATTGTGGCACTAAAATATCTTCTTGAGTAAAAATTTGAACTTTTGCTCCTGCCATTGCGGCCATTTGTGCAAACTCAACAGATACAGGACCATTTCCATAAAAAACTATATTTTCGGGAAGTGCTTCTAAATTATAAAAATCGTCTATTCTTAATTCACTATCTCCACCAGAATTTGGAACAGAACCTGTAGCTATAATAATGTTCTTAGCCTCAATTAGTTGATTGTTTACACTTATAGAATTTGTTGAAGTGATTTCAGCATTTCCTATTATTGTTTCTACTCCGTTTTTTTTCAATAAAAACTCAACCCCTTTTGAAAGCTTTGTTGTTGTAGCAAAAGCTTTTCTAACAGCAGTTTTCCAATTAAAACTTAAAGCATTTTTATCAATACCGTCAATACCATAAGATTTTAATTCTTTTGCTTTAACAAATAATTTTGCTGATTCTATTAAAGATTTTGAAGGAATACAACCCCAATTTAGGCACATTCCACCAAGTTTTGATTTTTCAACAATTAAAGTTTTCATTCCTAATTGTCCTGCACGGATTGCAGATACATAACCTGCGGGTCCGGCTCCTATTATAATTAAATCGTAATTCATAATTCAATAATTTTAGCTAATATTATTCCATAATCATGGTCACTGGCTCACTTAGATAATTCAAAATATCATTTAAAAAGCGTGTAACTTCGCCACCATCAACAATACGATGATCTACAGACAAAGAAATCGGTAAAACATTTCCAACTGCTAATTGTCCATTTTTCACTACAGCTGATTCAAAAATTCTACCAATACCCAAAATTCCAGCTTGTGGATAATTTATTACAGGTACAGCATATTTTCCACCAATAGAACCATAACTTGTTATAGTAAAAGTTCCATTTTTCATATCTTCAAGTTTAATATTTCTTGTTCTTGCTTTTTCTGAAATTTCTGCGATTTCTTTTGCAAGCTCAAAAACACTTTTTTTATCTACATTTTTAATAACAGGAACTAATAAGCCATCTTCTGTGTCAACTGCTATACCGATATTATAATATTTTTTATAAATAATATTACCATTTTCAAAATCCATTTCTGAATTTAATGATTTGTGCTTTTTAAGTGCCAAAGCAGTTGCTTTAAGAACAAAAGGTAAATAATTTAACTTAACACCTTCTTCAAGATATTTATCTTTAAATTTTTTACGTAATCTTATAAGTTCAGAAACTTCGATATCATCAAAAACTGTCATGTGAGCCGCATTATGCTTAGATTGAATCATGTTTTTAGCAATAGTTTTGCGTATTTGAGTCATTTTCTCAACTTCAACCAAATCATCATTGCTTTCAATATGTTTTTCAGTTTTTGGAGCAGAATAAGATTGTTTTTGCTTAAAGGCAGAAATATCTTCTTTCATAACTCTTCCACCTGGACCTGTTCCGCTGACTAAATTTATATCTACTCCAAGATCTTTTGCTAAAGCACGAGCCACAGGAGTAGCCAAAGCTTTAGTTTTTGTTATAGTTTCTTTCTTTTCAGCTTTAATTCCCTCTTCGCTTGCAGGCATAAAAGCATTATTACCGGCAATTTCAAGTGTACCAACAACTCCAGCTCCTTCTTCTTCAACAGCTTCCATTTGAATTTGCGTTTCTTTAAGCAAATCTTGAGCAGCTTCACCTTCAACTCCTTCAATATCAATTTCAGCCAAAGCATTACCAACATTTAAAGTTTCGCCCACTTTACCAAAAGTTGCTGCAATAACACCATCTCTTGGAGAAGGAATATCGGCAACAACCTTATCGGTTTCCATTTTTACTAAAGGATCTCCAACTTTTACAGTTTGTCCTTTTTTAACATACCATTCCAATATTGTGCCTTCGTCAAGACCTTCGCCAATATCAGGAAAATTAAATATATATCTCATTGTTTTATGCTTTTAATATTTAACAGTTCTAAGAATTTCATAAAATATTTTTTCAGGACTTATCATAAAATGCCCCTCTCCTTTTGGATATGGAACAATTACATCAAATCCTGCCACACGCTTTGGAGGAGCTTCTAAATGCAAAAAGGCTTCTTCCATTGCTAAAGCAGAAATTTCCGCACCTACACCAAAGGTTTTTATAGCTTCATGAACAGTAATAATGCGTCCTGTTTTCTTAATTGATTGAGCAATAGTTTCTCTATCAATAGGATAAATTGTTCTTAAATCAATAATTTCTACAGAAATTCCTTCTTTTTTTGCCAAAACCGAAGCTTTTTGAACTTCTCTAATCATTGCACCATAAGCAACAATAGTAATATCACTACCTTCTTGAATTACTTTAGCTTTACCAATTGGAATACTAAATTTTTCAGTATCTACTTCTTGTTTTATAGCCCTATAAATTCTTTTTGGTTCCATAAACCAAATTGGGTCTTCTGACTCTAAAGCTGAAATCATCAAACCTTTTGCATCGTGAGGAGTTGAAGGAATTACAACTTTTAATCCTGGAATATGAGCCCAAACAGCTTCAAGACTTTCTGAATGATGCTCCAAAGCGTTTATACCACCACCGTAAGGCATACGAATTACCATTCCTGTTGTATATTTTCCACGACTTCTGTTACGCATACGTGCAACATGAGAGACCACCTGATTAAAAGCGGGATTTGCAAAACCTGAAAATTGCATTTCAATTACAGGCTTTAAACCCGCAACAGCCATTCCCACAGCCGTACCGGCAATTCCAGATTCTGCTAATGGAGAATCAAAAACTCTTTCAACTCCATACTTTTTTTGTAAACCTTCTGTAAGTCTAAACACACCACCTTCAAGTCCAACATCTTCACCATAAACAATAATTCTATCGTCTTCGGCAAGCTTTATATCTAACGCATCATTTATTGCGTTTACCATATTCATTACTTTTTTCATCTTCTTAGTTTTTTAGTTTTACATTCTTGCTTCTTTCCATTTTAGAAAATTTTCATATTCAACTTTTTGATGCTTCAAATCGTCCGGCATTTCTGCATAATTAAATTTGAATACATCCTCTAAGCTAACTGCAGCATAATTTTCAGCTTCAACAAACTCTTTATCTATTTGCTTTTTATAGCCTTCAAGAAGTTTTTCTTCTTCTTTTTCAGAATAAAGTTTATTAGAAATTAAATAAGCCTTTAATCTTTTCAAAGGATCTTTTTCATCCCAAGCTTCTTCTTCTTCTTTTGTACGGTATTTTGATGGGTCGTCAGAAGTTGTATGAGCTCCTTTTCTATAAGTAATAGCTTCAATTAAAACTGGTCCATTACCTTCTTTTGCATATTCAAATGATTTTTGTACAGCTGCATACATTGCAAAGAAATCATTTCCATCTACTTGAATACCTTTAATTCCATAAGCATAAGATTTTATGGCAATTCCATCAGAGGCGGTTTGTAATTCAAAAGGAGTTGATATTCCATATTGGTTATTTTGAACAATAAAAATTACAGGAGCTTTCCAAACTCCAGCAAAATTTAAAGCTTCATGAAAATCACCTTCTGAAGTACCACCATCACCAACAAAAGTAAAAACAACTTGGTCTTTTTTGCGATAATTTATTTCATATCCTATTCCTGAAGCATGCAAAAGCTGACTTGCAATTGGAACAGCAAAAGGTAAAAAGTTTTCAGCATTTTTAAAATTTAATCCATCTTCATATCCCATAAAATACAAAAACAACTCTTTTAAACTTGCTCCTTTTGCCAAATAAGCTCCCATTTCGCGAAAAGCAGGAACCAACCAGTCCTCTTTTCTCATTATTTGACCAACTGCTCCGGATATTGCTTCTTGACCATAATTTGGCGGATATGTAAAAATTCTACCTTGACGTTGATAAGAGACAATCATTTGGTCGGCAGTACGAGCAAATAACATATCTTTATAAGCTTTTAAAATTTTTTCAGTAGAAATTTCAGGCATAAACTTTTTATTTATAATCTTACCCTCATTATCCATCAGCTGAAACATCTTTTTATTTATTGGTTCATATTCTTTAAACATATTAATAGTATTTAGATTTGTTCTAAATAACAGTTTTTAATATAATTTGTTTAAAAAAAAATAAGTATTAATATTCATTAAAAGTATAGCACTACGAAAGCTCTTCTTTTAATAGATTTAACTATATTTCATATGATTGTTGAATCTGACAAAGAAAAAACTTAAATTATGAGAATCATTAAAAAATATTTTATAAATTTGTAAATAATTATGTTGCATTTGATCGTTGAATCAGCCCATAAAGAATTAGTTAATAAATTTAAACTTATGAAAAACTTACTCATAAAATCTGACAATATTAAAGGATTGACTTACTTGCTAAACGAAAGAAAATTGAAAGCTAAGATTGATTTGGTTTATATTGACCCACCTTTTGCAACAGGTGGAAACTTTACAATCACAGATGGTAGAGCTTCAACAATTAGTAATTCAAGAAATGGAGATATCGCTTATTCTGACAAATTACTTGGAAACGATTTTTTGGACTTTATTAAACAAAGACTTCTTTTATTGAAAGAATTAATGTCTGAACAAGCTTCTATTTATTTACATATTGATTACAAAATAGGTCATTATGTAAAAATTATAATGGATGAAATTTTTGGAATTGAGAATTTTAGAAATGATATTACAAGAATTAAATGTAATCCCAAAAACTTTAACAGACTTGGTTATGGTAATGTAAAAGATTTAATTCTTTTTTACACAAAATCAAATAATCCTATTTGGAACGAGCCAAGAGAAAAATATACAGAAAAGGATTTGGAAAAACTCTTCTCAAAAATGGATAAACAAGGAAGAAGATATACAACTGTTCCTATTCACGCACCTGGCGAAACAGAAAACGGCAAATCAAATCAAGCTTTTAAAGGAATTATGCCACCTAAAGGAAGGCATTGGAGAACAGATGTTGAAACATTAGAACAATGGGACAAAAAAGGCTTAATAGAATGGTCTTCAACAGGAAACCCAAGAAAAATAATTTTTGCAGATGAAAGAGAAGGAAAAAGAGTACAAGATATTTGGGAATATAAAGACCCACAATACCCAACTTATCCAACAGAAAAAAATTCTGATATGTTAGACTTGATTATTAGAACTTCTTCAAACAAAAATAGCATTGTGCTTGACTGTTTTTGTGGTTCAGGCACAACTTTAAAATCTGCTCAAACAAATGGCAGAAAATGGATTGGAATAGACCAATCGGAACACGCAATAATGGCGACTACTAATAAACTTAAAACAATTGAAGGCGACCTTTTTATTGAAAAACCAGATTATGAATTTACAGAATTAGAAGATAAAATAACTAGCTGTATATAATAATCTAAAACTGCCAAGTTTTAAAAATACAATTTAATTTTTGAGAAAATTTTTTAAAGTAAGGATTGTCTAAGCTAAGAAATAATTAAGCCTTTGATATTTCAAAAGAAAAAAGCAATCTCCTGTTTCCGCCTGTTTTGTCATGATTTTTGTTTTGCTTTGCAACAAAAATCCCGCCAAAACTCGTTCACATATTTTTCTACAAACCCAACTTAAAAAAAAAATAATACTACTATACGCCGCAACACTATATCACTTTTTACTTTTAACTTTACAAACTTTTAACTTTATAAATTTTCGACTTTCAACTTTTAACTTATTAATTAGGTGGACAGTTTTGGATTATTATATACAACTTTATTTAATAATAATTTTGTTCGACTCCTTTGGAGTCGCGGCTTGAGATATCATTCATAACCGTAGGTTGCCACCTACGGCTATTTAAATTCGACCACTTTGTGGTCGCGCTTCTATTAAATGTTTCTTAAATCAAGTTTGAGTATGCCTTATTTAAATATTGCTTATAGTTTCATTTGATTTTAAGCTTACAGCATATTTGCAAAACGCTAAATTTTTTGCCTTGCAGATTTTATACTTTACAAGTCCAAAGGACTTGAATACTAATAAGCCCGAGTGAAACTCGGGTTATAGTATAAACGATAAACAGCAACTCTGAAGGAGTTGAATTTTTAATATCCCTCAAAACTATCCCAATAAAATTAAAAACTCCGACTTTTAAAACTCGAACCGATTTGAAGGCAAAAAACGAAACTATATTTATAAATTTACGTATAATCAAGAATGAGGGTATTGGTTTTGAAAATAAAGTGAGGGTTTTGGCGGGATTTTTGCTATTTATTGCAAAAATCATGACAAAACAAGCATAAAATTCAACCCCACCGCCCGACCGATACTATCGGTCATTTTAAGCATTGAGCGAAGCGAAATGCGAAGAAGTTAAAAAAATTCGTGTAAATTCGTGTAATTCGTGGTTGTTTTCCTTCGAGTTTTGAGCGTAGCGAAAAACGAGAAGCTGTATCAGTATAAATTAGTGCTTGTCTATCTTCGAGCATTGAGCGTAGCGAAAT
>JALOAQ010000177.1 GCA_023228725.1 Bacteroidales bacterium
TACTTAAAAAAATCTACAAAACTCTTGCAATATTTTTATAAATATCTTTTGAATCAAGTAATTCAAAAAGTTTTGCATAGTCTTTTTTTATTGCAGTATTCCTCTCACCTTTTGGTAAAATATTTTGCAATTCTATTATTAAATTTTGTTTATTTAAGTCGTTTTGTATAAGCTCTTTAACTGATGCTTTATCAAGTATTAGATTAACTAAAGAAATATATTTTACATTAGCCACTAATTTAGCAATTGCCACAGATATTTTACCTCCTTTGTAACAAACTACTTGAGGCAAATCAAAAAGTGCAGCTTCTAAAGTTGAAGTTCCTGATTTTATTAAACCTGCTGTTGAATGACTTAAAATATCGTAAGTTTTACCAAAAATTATTTTAATATTTTCAGTTTTTAAATTTTGTTTATATAATTCTATAGGAATAGTTGATGTGCCGGCAATTACAAACTCATAATCAGGAAAATCATCAACAATTTCAGAGATAATTGGTAAAATATGCTTTATTTCTTGTTTTCTACTTCCAGGTAAAAGTGCTATTTTTGGTTTTTGATTTAAATTATTTTCATTACAAAATTCCTCAAAACTTGTTTTTCTATGATTTTTAATTGCGTCCATTAAAGGATGTCCAAAATATTTGACTTCTACCCCATATTTTTTATAAAAATCTTTTTCAAAAGGTAAAATTACAATCATTTGGTCAATATAATCGCGAATTTTGTAAACTCTTGAAGCTTTCCATGCCCATACATTTGGAGAAATAAAATAAACAGATTTATATCCTTGTTTTTTTACCCATTTCGCCATTCTCAAATTAAAACCAGGATAATCAATAAAAATTACAGTATGCGGATTAAATTTTTTGATTTGTTTTTTACAAAGTTTGAAATTTTTTTGTATTGTTCTTATATTTTGCAGAACTTCAACAAAACCCATAAAAGCTAGTTGGTTTATGTGTTTTTTTATTTCAGCTCCCTGCTCCTGCATTAAATCCCCGCCCCAAGCTTGGATTTCAGAATTTGGTTTTAAAAGCTTTATTTCTTTTATTAAATGCGAACCGTGTAAGTCGCCGGAAGCTTCGCCTGCAATAATGAAATATTTCATTAAATAAATTTTAAAACCACAACTAACAAAGTATAAATTATTACAGTTGCAATTACGCCTTTAATTGCATACCAGTAGTCTAGTTTTTTAAATAAAAAAAACAATAATAAATTTGGTAAAAGACAAATACTCAAAACAGCAATTAAAGCTTCTTGGTTTAATAATGTATCAATAAATTTTTTAACACTAAGTTGGTTATTGATTGACAGATTATACATATAATAAGCAAAAAAGCTAATTATAGGTAATAGCATACCAAGTGCAAAGCCAAACCAAGTTTTGTTTAATTTTTTTATTTTTTTTGCGTTCATAATTAGATTTTAAAAATTTAAACGAGATTTTAATATTTCTATTGTGTTATATTCAGTAAAATCAATTTTTATTGGCACAATTGCGGCATAATTATTTTTCAAAGCCCATTCGTCAGATCCTTGATTATTTTTTTCTTGATTAGAAAATTCGCCTGTAAGCCAGTAATATTCACCACCATAAGGGTCGAAACGTTTATCATAATCTTCTTTCCACACTCCTTTTGTTTGAGAACAAACTTTATATCCATTAAAATTCTTTTTATCAACTACAGGAAAATTTATATTTAAAGAAACTTGATGTGGTAAGCCATTTTCTAAAACATCTTTAATAATAATCCCTGCATTTTCATCTACTAAATCGAAATTTGCATTTTTAGAATGATCTTGAACAGAAAACCCAATAGCTGGAATACCGTACAAACTAGCTTCTATGGCTGCTCCCATTGTACCGGAATATATTACGCTAATAGCTGAATTAGAACCATGGTTAATTCCTGACAACATTAAGTCGGGTTTTCGTGGTAAAAATTGATTTATTGCTAATTTAACACAATCTACAGGGCTACCATTTACAGCAATAAAATTAAACTTATCTCCCATTTCAATTCTACGGACTCTCAAAGGCTCTACTAAACTAATAGCATGGCTTTTACCCGACTGTCCTCTTTCGGGAGCAACAACAAATACATTTCCAAAATTTTTTGCAATTTCAATAAGGTGTTTTAAGCCTCTTGCCTCTACTCCATCGTCATTCGACACTAAAATCAACTTTTTCTCTTTCACTATATATTTAAAATTATTTTTTGCAAAGCTAATAAAATTATTAAAATATAAGTTTTACCTCTTTTTTAGCTTTTTTTCTTTCTCTTGCTTTTTTAAAAATTATTTTATTCCATAAACCTTTAAACAATTCGCCAAAACTATCAAAATCTTCTGTATAAAACACTCCTACTCCACTTGTATAAGGTCCTAGTTCTGCTTGTGTTTCAGGATTTGCTCTTGTAAAACCTTTAAATCTAAACGAGCCTTCTTGATTAACTTTTAATTGCACTTCAATATCTCCAATAAGATTACTTGTTGAAGATTTATTTTCGCCAACACCAACATTACCATTAATTAATAGTCTATCGTTAAGAAAAGTAGTTGACAATGCCACTTCGAGTTCGCGTTCAGAAACTTCAGAACCAGGTCTATAATTAATACCTATATCAAAATCTTTACTCATTTGCGACAACCAGTTGCTTAATTGATTAGACAATAATTCGGCTGAAGTAACTCCAAAGGCATTTGTAGTATTTCCAATTTGTGGGCTAGTATTTTCAGCGTCTGCATTATAAAAACGATTTAAAATTAATAAATACAACATTTGTTTATTTATCTCGTCTTGCGTCATATTTGCTAATTGTGTTTTAACTTTATCATTTGCATTTGGGATAGAAATACTAAATTTAATATCAGGAGCCATTAAACTACCCGACATATGCATATGACATTCTACGCTAGTTGGTTTTTTATAAATATTTGATGAATCAGCAATAGCACTCATTAAATCAATTAGTGGAGCTTTAGCATAATAAACAGCGTCTAAATCTAATTGAGCGTCATATGCATCACCAGACCACACAATTGTACCACCAGGTTTTATGTGGAATTTTTTATTTATAATATTTTCTAAAGTAAACAAATAATCCCCTGAAACTATTTCAATATCACCATACATATAAAACTCTTCATCAGAAGTGTATTCCATTTTTAAGTTACCGGAACCAAAACCTCTTATAAGGTCTCCGACTTTTGAATCAAAGACAATTTGGGCTTCTGCATCA
>JALOAQ010000178.1 GCA_023228725.1 Bacteroidales bacterium
TGCTTTTTTAGGCTCTTTTTATGCTTTCACCATTTGGATTGGCCTGAGCATTAGCGGATTATATTTATTTTTCAAGAAATATTTAAAAAAGAAATATTTAATTTTCTCACTTGGAATTTTTGGCTTTTTAATTTCTCCTGCTCAAATGCTTTATAAAAATTATAATATTAATGATAAAAGCAAGAATGATTTTGTTTATCATTTTGCAAAAAATATTTTAAATACTTGCGATGAAAACGCAATTTTATTTGTGTCAGGAGATAACGAAACTTTTCCTATTTGGTATTTGCAAGAATGCGAAAAATTTAGAACTGATATAAGAATTATAAATTTAAGTTTTTTAAATAATGATTGGTATATAGACCAAATTCAAACAGCCACAAGAGGAAGTGAAGCAATAAAATTAAATATAGATAGAAATAAATATATTTCGGGTAAAGCCGATTTTATTCCAATAATAGACAATACAGAAAAATATTATTCCTTTATTTATAATAAAGAATACGAAAATATTGACAGAGAATATAGCGAAATTCACGAAAATTTTTGTAATTTATTAAGAAAATCAGGATATGCACAGGAATATAAATTAGAATTTGAAAGTTTTGAAGAATATTTTAGAAATATAAAAGCATTTGGAAACAGTAAAAGTTTTAAAGATTTTTGTTCTATAATTTATAATTTAGAAGATATAAAAATTCAAAAATATTATGGAATCACGCAAGAACAAGCAGATAAACTTATTTCAGATTTAGATAATTTATTAAACTCTCAGTTTTTATATTTAGGAAATTTAGACTCAAAACTTGAATTTATCTTTTCAGAAGATACAAGTTTGATGATTTACTCAAAAATTTATGAAAAATCAATAAATTACTGTCCGGGTTATGAGTTTAGCTTAAAAATCAATAAATCCCAAGCAATTAAAAGTTTTGGAAAAGCAGGTTTGCGTGAAGAACTTTTACTTGATAAAATGCTTTGGGAAATTGATACAAGTCAAAAAAAATTAAATAGATCACAACTAATTGCTTATCAAATCATTAAAGATAATAATTGGCAAAGACCGGTTTATTTTTCATCATATTTAGATAAAGAAAATTATTTAGGTTTAGAAAAATATTTATATTTAGAAGGCTTAGCATATCGTCTTTTTCCAATAGAAACAGAATTTACGGCTAATGATTTAGTAAATGTAAATTCATATAAAATGTATGATAATTTTATTAATAAATTCAAATGGGGAAAACTAAAATATTTAGATGAAAATATTGAAAATATTTTGCTGCTTTTAAGGGCTGATTATACAAAATTATCAAGAGCTTTGTATTTAGCCCAAGCTTTTGAGGCTTCAGAACAAGTAATTTCGCATTGTATAAAATTAATTCCTAATAAGATTTTAGAATTTGATTATTATACTGTGGGTTTGGTGCATTCTTATTATAGATTGAGAAAATTTCCTGAAGCAAGTGTTTTAAGTTTGCTAATAGCCGAAAATATTACAAAAGAATTAGAGTTTTATAATAGTTTTTCAGAAAGTGGAAAACATAGTTTAAGGCAAAATTATATTAAGCCAAAACAAAGTTTAGAAGAGCTAATGATTTTAGCTAAAGAATATGAAAACAAAGAAATATATGAAAAATTAAAACAAATTTATTCACAAACAATTAATATAAAATAGAGCCAAAACTTATAATTATGTTTTTTTCAGCTTTTTTGCCAATTAGATATCCGAAAATATTTTGCAAAGGCTTAACAAGAATAAAAGACTTGCCTAAAACTTTATATTTAAGTTTTGATGATGGACCAAATCCTTTGATAACGGAAAAAATTTTAGAAATTTTAGAAAAGCACAAAGCAAAAGCAAGTTTTTTTTGCAAAGGAAAAAATGCAGATCTTTATCCAGAAGTTTTAGAAAAAATTCAAGTGCAAGGACATTGCATAGGCAATCACTCATATATGCACTTAGACGCTTTTAAGCATAAAAACAAAAAATGGTTATTTGATGTATTAAGAAAATCTCCGGTTTCGGATTCTTATTATTTTCGTCCAGCTTATGGGCATATTTTTCCTTGGCAATGCAGATTTTTAAGAAAAAAATATAAATTGGTTTTTTGGGATGTGATAACTTATGATTTTAAGCAAAATTATTCTTTAGAAAAAATTAAAAAAATCATATTAAAAAAAGTAAGAGACGGCTCTATAATAGTTTTTCACGACAATTTAAAAAGCTCAAAAAATATGCTCCCAGCTTTAGAGTTCACACTAAACCACTATTCAAAATTAGGATATAAATTTGAAAAATTGTAAAAAATGAAAACTTTTACTAATTTTACTTTTTAAAATTAAAAATATGAAAATAATAAGTTTTAACCTTAATGGCATACGCTCAGCAATAAACAAGGGATTTTACGATTGGTTAAAAAATGAAAACCCTGATATTTTGTGCGTTCAAGAAACTAAAGCACAAGAATCGCAAATCGAAGTTGATAAATTTAAAGAGTTAGGTTATCATTCTATAATTCATTCAGCAGTAAAACCAGGATATAGTGGAGTTGCTATTTTTTCAAAAAAACAAGCCGATTTTGTGCAAATAGGAATTGGTATTGACGAATTTGATTATGAAGGTCGCCTTATTAGAGCCGATTTTGGAGATTTCACTCAAATAAATTCTTACTTTCCTTCAGGAACTATGGGCGATGTTCGTCAAGAAGTTAAATATGCATATTTAGATGCTGTTCAAAATTATGTTAATGAGCTTAAAAAGGAAAGACCAAACATTGTTTTATCAGGCGATTATAATATTTGTCACAAAGAAATAGATATTAGCAATCCTAAAACAAAAAAAGGAGTTTCAGGCTTTTTACCCGAAGAAAGACAATGGATGACCGACTTTTTAGAAAGTGGATTTATAGATTCGTTTAGGGTGTTTGACCAAAGTCCTGAAAAATATACATGGTGGAGCTATAGAGCAGGAGCAAGAAAGAAAAACTTAGGCTGGCGTATTGATTATCACATGATTAGCAAAACTATGCAAGACAAATTGATTTCCGCCTCAATACAAAACGAAGTGGTAATGTCGGATCATTGTCCGATAGTGGTGGAGTTGGGGTGATTATAATTCAAGATTAACTTACTTTCGAACATTGGGCTTAATGAAATGCGAAGAAACCTTTTGTAGTTTTAATTTATTCTACTATTTTTGCG
>JALOAQ010000055.1 GCA_023228725.1 Bacteroidales bacterium
GCAAACCAATGTTAGAAATGCAAATCGAAAATCTTAAAAGTTTTGGAGTAAAATATATTGTTATTAATATACACCATTATGCCGACCAAATTATTGATTTTGTAAAAGGAAAAAAATTTGGAATAGAAATAGAATTTGCTGACGAAAGAGAGCTATTGTTAGATACAGGCGGTGCTTTAAAAAATGTGAAGAAATTTTTCAAAAAAGGCGATAATTTTTTAGTACATAATGTTGATATTTATTCTGATATAAACTTGAAAAATTTTTATGATTATCATATTGAGAACAAAAGCCTAGCTACTTTAGCAGTTAGTAATAGAAAAAGTTCTAAACACTTGCTTTTTGATGAAAATTTGCAACTATGTGGCTGGAAATCCTTGTCGGACAATAGGCAAATTATTAGTATAGAAAAACAAGAATATAAAGAAATGGCTTTTAGTGGAATTTATATGTTTAATTATGATATATTTGATAAAATAACGAAAACAGGTGCATTCCCAATTATTCCCGAACTTTTAGAAATAACAAAAAGCCAAACTGTTAAGGCCTGGCTTTCAAATGATAACAATATCTTAGATTTAGGTAAACCCGAAGCTTTAATTAAATATCAAGAAATAATTTCTCGTAAATAAATTTAACTTAGAGGCTTATCTTAGACTTTTTAAATTTTTATTTTATCGGATAATTTTGCTAAAAATTGTATTTTGTCGTGATAACCAACAATTCTTTTCACTTCTTTTCCATTTTCAAATAAAATCATACAAGGAATACCTGTAACTTTGTATTTAGCAGAAATGTTTTTATTATGATCAGTATTGATTTGAGCAATAGTAATTTGAGATTTATACTCTGTTGCAACTTCTTCTAAAATAGGATGCATCATTTTACATGGACGACACCAATCTGCGTAAAAATCTACTAAAACTAATCCGCTTTTAATACCTGCATTAAAATTTGATTCATTTAAAACTTTAATGTCTGATTTCTTTTCTTGTGCAGTAAGTTCACTTACTGTAAAAATGCCAAAAATAAAGATTGAGGCAAAAATAAAAACTAACTTTTTCATATTATTTATTTATTTAATTATTACTTATTTAAATTAGATTCAATATACTTAAAAATTTCATTTATTTCGTTTGGAGAAAACCATTTTGTAGTTTTATATCTCTTAAACCAAGTTATTTGTCGTCTTGCAAAATTTCTTGTGTTTTTTTTAAGTAATTCTATTGCATCTTCCAAAGAACGTTTTTCTTCAATAAACTCAAACAATTCTCTATAACCAATTGTTTGAAGAGCTGGTAAGTTTTTAGCATGATAAATATCATAAGCTTGCTCTACTAAACCATTTTCCACCATTTTATCAACCCTTGAGTTTATTCTTTTATAAAGTATTTCTCTATCCAAATCTATGCCAATTTTTAAAATATTAAAACTTCTTTTAACTCCTTGATTTTTACGAAATTGAGAAAATGGTTTTCCTGTTTGGTAAAATATTTCTAAAGCTCTAATCAGTCTTTTTGGGTTTTTTAAGTCAACAATATTATAATATTCAGGATCATGTTTTAATAATTCACTCCTCAAATACTCAATGCCATGTTTTGAGTAAATATTATTAACATATTCTCTAATTTCAGGATCGTGATCTGGCATTTCGTCAACGCCATTTAAAATTGCATCAATATATAAGCCAGAACCACCAACTAATATAGCAATATTATTCGATTTGAAATATTTTGTTAATTCATTTATGCAATCATGTTCGTATTGATAAATACTGTAATGCTCCTGAATAGAAACTCTGTTAATAAAGTGGTGTTTTATACAATTTAATTGTTCAATTTCTGGTTTTGCAACAGCAATTCCAAGCTCTTTGTAAATTTGTCGCGAATCGGCTGAAAAAATTTCAGATTTAAAATGTTTGGCAAGTTCAATGCTAATTTCCGTTTTGCCAACTCCTGTTGGACCAAATATTATAATTAAAGTCTTAGTTTTTAACATTTATTAAAAATCATAATCATCAATATTGTCAAAACCTAAATCATCATCATAATCGTCATCATCTTCATAATAATTATCATTAAATTCCTCATCTTCAGCGATATCGTCTATAAAAACTTGTTCTGGTGCTTTCCCTTTAGATAAGGTACAAATAGGAAATTCTAATAAATGATCGGTTTTTTCTATATTTCTTATATTTACAATTTCAATAAAAAATGCTCTAATTGAGAAAAAATCAAAAATATAAATATAGCGTTGTCCAAGTTGTGGATCAAAATGAGATAGCCTGGTATCTTCCATTAATAAAACATCGCCTTGAGTTTCAGCATCAATTTTGTCCTGCACAATTTCATCTAATTTATCCCATGATTTATTTGATAAATAAAATGTACTTAGAAAACTAGAATCAAAATTACAAGCATCTTGAATTGCTAAATTCAAATCTAAAAAGCTGTTTTCTTCATGAATTTCTATGTCTCTGACAAAATCTTCGTTTTCGCCTGATATTAATCTATATTTTATTATCATAATTATTCAATTAAAAATTTTATAGTATCAACATTATCAGCATATTCATATAAATTAGGTTTTTGACTTTTTCCAAAATCAAGTTTATTTGCAATATTACTTATTTTTGTAATAATACATTGCAATTCTTCTGAATTTTTATCAATATTTTTAATTAAATCTGTAAGTTCATCATAAAATTGATAATTAATAACTGAAACAGCTGAATTAAAATCACTGTTTTCTGTTAATAATATATGCCCAAAACTCTTAAAAGCTACTTTATTCATGGAAAATATAGCAAAATGATAATCTAAATTATTAGCATATTTAAAATAGTTTGCTAAAAACGAATATTTTTCAAATGCTTTTGAAATTAAGTCAAAATTGTAATTTTTTGGTAAATAAAGTTTTGTAACATTTCTGCAGCCTAAACCAAAATATAGAAAAATATCATCAGCCAAATTTTCTAAATCTTCTGCGCTTTCATTTCCGTCCAAAATTGCAATAGAAGTTCTGTTTTTTCTTAAAATATTTGGCATTTTTGCAAAATAATATTCAAAATAACGGTTTGAGTTGTTACTTCCGGTTGCTATTATTTTATCGAAATGTCCGAATAAATTCTCGCTAATTGTAATTTTTTGATCAGAAATATTTCCAAGAATTTTTACTCTTTCTATTATCCATTTCATCAGAACTTTATCTTTTGAAGATAATTTTATTATTAAAGAATAATTGCAAATAAAACCACTGATAAAGTCGTGAAGCCCAACAGCAGGAATATTGCCGGCCAGTACTAATCCTAATCTTTTTGTTTCTCCTGATTTAGGTAAATTATAATTGTTCAGCCAAGAGTGAATTTTATCTTCAGTTAGTAATTTACTCCAAATATTTAAAGAATATTTTACAAATTCTGGAATAAACCAAGGGTTAGAAGCATATATGAAATCAAAACTAGGAAAATTATTACTATTTTCATTTTCCAAAACCTCAGAAAATTCTTTTCCTAATGCTACTAGTATTTTAACTCTATCTTTCATTTTTTAGTTGTGGTTTCAAGATTTTCACATTTCAAAACTTCTAATATCCCAACTCATCCCAACCAAATTCAGTAGCTTCTTTTAAAACTTCTGTACTTTCATTAGAAACTGCACCTATTATTAATAATATGATAATAAAAAACACAGAAACGCTAAGACCAATTATAGCCAAAGTTCTACCGGTTTTTAAATTTGTATATGAGCTTTTCTTGTATAAATCCGGCTCTGCTAAATATGTTTTTTTCGTACTTGGAAAAAGAGCTAAAGCTATTATTGCTAAAATTGGCGAAATAAACACACCACAACAAAGAATTGAAGCTAAAGATATTATTCCCAAACTTAAAATTGCACCCGATTTTGGCAGGTTTATTTTAAAATTATAATTATTCTGAAAACTGCTTTGCCTTTCCTGATTTGATGGCTCAGCAAAACCTCTGTTTATATTTTCATTTTGATTAGAATCCATATAAAAGTAATCTTAAATTAATAAAATTCAAATTTAAACAAATAAATTGTAAATATTATTATAAGGCAAAAAAAAGACAGATTAAAATTAATCCGCCTTTATAATTTTATTATTTTACTTGATTAAAAAGCAAAAGCTAACCTAAGTGACAGTTGATGAGCACTAGCATTTTTGAATACAATATTTTCATAACTAAAAGTAAAATCAAGCCCGTTATCCAATTTATAACCTAATCCAAGGTTAAATGCAAAACGAGTTAAACTTGAAGTAAACCTAGTATTAAAAACTTTACTAGAAGCAAAATAATGCATACCGCCCAAAGCTAGTTGTGGATAAAATCCACTACGGTTAATGTAATAACGAGCTAAACCCATAAAAGGTATTTGAATAGAATATGTATTTTTAGCTAAAACTTGACGATAACTAGCATATCCACCCAAGGCAAGTCCGTCAACTGAACGAATGTCTTGAACAAGTGACAAACCAACACCTAACATAGGTTTAGCATTTTCTTTTGTTGGTAATACAAATTCACCATGGAAATTTACTTGAGAAAATAATGCACTCGAACTGATAGCAATAATCCCTAAAACTAAAATTAATTTTTTCTTTAACATAATAAATTGAATTTTAAATTTAAACTAAAAACTTTTTTTGGCAAATATAAATATTGTTTTTTTAAATACATAAATTACTTATAGAAAAATTACCTTTTTAATGGTGTTATTTGTGAAAAACTAAGTAAAATCAATTCTTTTACCTAATTTATAAGCTAATCCAAGCTTAAATGCAAAACCTGTAATATTAAAAAAATCTATTTTGCTTTTAAATTTTATAATTGTTTTACTTATATTGCTTATGTTTAATACTATGTTTTCCATATCGCGAAAACTTGGCAAATAATTTGCTTACTGAAAATATAAACTATATTTTTGTAATTATAATTTAATAAAAATTATTTATGAAAAACTATTTACCAAAATTTCTTGTGTTCTTTTTTTTAATTCTAACAGGCATTGCTTTTGTTTCATGCGAAAAACCTGAAGGCGAAGGTGGTTATACTACTGTAAAAGGTTCTGTGTGGGGAAAAAAGTATAATTCTGCTTTTACTTATTTATTAGACGAGTACTTTGTTGCTGACGAAGAAGTATATATTATTTATGGCAATCAACCCGGCTATGGAGAACGTACCCGTACAAATTATTTAGGCGAATACAGCTTTAAATATTTACGTCCAGGTAATTATAAAGTATATGTTTATTCAAAAGATTCTGCTTTTACAAATGCATCTGGTAAAATTGCAATAGTACATGAATTTGAAATTAAGAAAAAAGATAAACTTGTAGAATTACCACAATTTGTTATTTTTGATTAAATTTTTAAATATGAAAACAATTGTATTAAGCTTTCTTATATTATTTTCTTTACAAACTTTTGGACAAAAAGCCAAAGAATTAAGAAAATATAACATAAAAACTAAAAGCGTCGAAAAAACAATAGAAAAAGACGGAGAAAAAATTACTTTTATTGAAACTGAAGAAATTTATAACAAAAACGGTAAAATTTTATCAAAAATTGAATATTCTAGGAATGGTGAGGTGAAAAAGAAAAATATTTATAAATATGATGGCTTTGGAAATGTGATTGAAGAAGAAGAATATGACGCTAAAAAGGAAAATCACTTTTTTTATAAATATTCATATAATGCTGACGGTAAGAAAATTAGTCAACTTAAATCAGATATTGATGGCAAATTAATAGAAAAATCTGTATATTCATATGATAGACGCGGTTTAAGAACTGAAAAAAAAGAATTTGATGCAAAAGGCGAGTTCAAATCTATTAGAAAAATTAGTTATGAATATTTTAAATAATATAAATGTCTAATAGTCAAGATTTACTGCAAAAATTTAAAGCAATCAGCCTCCACGAAATGGACGAGGTAAAGTTGTTGGACAGAATTGATAGAAAATTTGTTTGCTCTATAAAAAAGTTTGAAAATATTTTAGAAAAATTAACAGACTTTTATTATGTGCTTGAAATTAATGAAATAAGAAATTTTCAATATTCAACTGTTTATTTTGATACAAATGATTTTTTGTTTTATACCCAACATCATAATGGTAAAGGAAATAGAAGTAAAATACGACAAAGGTCTTATGTGGAAACTAATGTTAATTTTTTTGAAGTAAAAAGTAAATCTAATACAGGAAGAACAATTAAATATAGAGTTCCTATTAAAGATTTAAGTACAAATTTTTCTGATAAAAAAGCTAAACTAATTAAAAAACACATTGATTTAGATATAGAAAAAATATTTCCAAAAATTACTATAAAATATAAACGAATTACTTTAGTTAGTAAACTGTTTAATGAACGCATAACTATAGATACTGAATTAAAATATGAGAACGGAATAAAATCTGCTAACTATTCAAATATGGCTATTTTCGAGCTAAAACAATCTAGCAGAGCTTCTTCTCATGCTTTAAATGTATTGATAAATGAGCGCATTCCCGAAAAATCTATTAGTAAATATTGCTTGGGAATTGCATCTTTATATGAAGGCATCAAAATTAATAATTTTAAAACGAGATTTAACCAAATTAAAAATATTTGCAATGAAAATACCTAAACTATATTATTTTATAATTTTAATTATAGCTTTAGCCTTACCACAACATGTAGCGGCTAAAGACAATACGAAAGATAAATCAAAAAAGAATAATTCTCAAAAAGAAGTAATTCAAGAACAAGCTCTTGCTGATGATGTTGATTTGTTTGACTTAGATAAAGTTGAACTTGATGAAAATTTAATAGTAAAAACAGATAATCCGAAAACTGAGGATAAAGAAAAAGATAAAAAAGATAAAAAAGATAAAAAGGATAAAAAAGATATTATAAAAATAAATTCTAAGTTTTTTCTTGATTTTGGAATTAATCTGGGAACTATTTTATTGATAATTCTTTTAATTTATTATCCTGAAAATAAAAAACAATCCACAATTTTTTCTTTCATATTATTTAATGTTGTTATTTTTCTACTAACTTTTGTTCTTAATGATGTGAAAATATCTATGGGAGCCGCTTTTGGTTTGTTTGCTGTGTTTTCAATGCTAAGGTACAGAACAGCCGGAATATCAATGAAAGATATGACCTATCTTTTTATTTTTATTGCAATGGGTTTAGTTAGTGCTATTGGTTTGAAATTTCATGATTTGGCAATAATTAACGGAATAATTTTTCTGTTTGTATTTGTAATGGATAGCGGTTTGTTTTTTAAAAGAGAATATTCACAAATAATTATTTATGAAAAAATCGAAAATATCAAAACCGAAAATTATGATAAACTTCTAGCCGAACTAAAAGAAAGAACAGGATTGGATATTCATAGAATTTCTATAGGGAAACTAGATTTTTTGAAAGACTCTGCATTTATAAAAATTTTCTATTATCAAAAAAATAAAAAGATGTATCCATACGATGAAGCTGATTAAATATAAAATATTAACACTTTTATTTTGTATAGCTTATTCTAGCATACTGCATTCACAAATAAATGATTTTGGATTGTGGACTTCTATTGCTGTGGAAAAGAAAATTAATAAACACTTTTCAATCAATATTAATAACGATTTTAGGTTTAATGAAAATTTGACTGAACTAGGACGTATAAATAACGATTTGGGAGTAGAATATAAGATTAATAAAATTTTTAGCTTTTCTTTAAATTATAGACTTGGAAATATGCGATTGCTTGACGATTCTTATATAGCGAGGCATAGGATTTTTGTGGATTTTAAAGCAAAACGAAAAATTTCTAAATTTGATTTAAGTCTAAGACTTAGACTACAACAACAATATCTTCATAATGAGCTAATGGCTGAAAATATTATGCCAAAAACTTATTTGCGACCTAAACTCCAAATAAAATATAGAGATTTAATTTATTTAAAACCATATTTAGCTTATCAGATTTTTATTCCCTTAAATATTCCGGAAAGACGAATCGTGGATGAACATAGAATAGTTTTAGGGCTTGATTATAAAATAAATAAACAACACTCTTTTGGTATTTATGCAATGTACGATAAAGAGTTTGCTAAGAAAAAAACTTATATAAATAATATAATAGGTATAGAATACAATTTTAGTTTTTAATTATGGCTTATTTTAGAAATATTTTGATTTTATTATTTGTTTCGCTTAATTCTCTTTATGCACAACAAATTGTGTTTGAAAAAAAGTTTTATCATATTGATGAAAGCAAGAAATTAATTTTAATAAACAAGTCCATAGAAAGCATAAACTCAGAAACAAGTGAAATTTCTGCTATTTTGCTAAATAAAACATATTTTTTAAGCCCACCGGTTTCTGAATTTGAACTGGGACGTTCATATAGCCTTATTGATGGGAATTATACTAATTATATATTGTATTTTACAGAATTCCCGATAATAAACATTGAGTGTGATAGCCATGTTCCAAGCGATTTTAGAGCTTTGGCTAATTTTAAGATTTCTGAATCTAATGGAAATGTTTTAGAAAATATAATAGGCATAGAACTACAAGGTTCATCTTCACTTTTTTATCCTAAAAAAAATTATAGAATTGAATTTTGGGTTGACCCGTATGGAATGATTAATAAAAATGTAAGCTTGCTTGGTATGAGAAATGATGATGATTGGAGTTTGCTTGCAATGTATATAGAACCATTGAGAATAAGAACAAAATCAGCAAACGAATTATGGTTGCAAATTCATAAACCTTATTATTCTCAACTTGAACCTAGAGCAATTAATGGAACTAGAAATGAATATGTGGAATTGTTTTTTAATGGAGAATATAATGGAATTTACTGCCTTGGCGAAAGAATAGACCAAAAACAATTACAACTAAAAGAATTTAAAACATCAACAGGAATTCGCGGAGAATTGTATAAAGGCCAAGATTGGGGCGGAGCAACAGAGTTTAAGGAACTTGAAGAGTTTGAGTATAATTCAGAGTTTTGGAGTGGATTCAAATATAAATATCCTAAGGAAGAAATTGATTGGTCTATCTTATATAATTTTGTTGACTTTGTTATAAATTCCTCAAATACAGAGTTTTATGCTAATTATAAACAAAAGTTTGATGTAAATAATTCAGTTGACTATTATCTTTTTTTAAACTTGATGCAAGCTTATGATAACCAAGGGAAAAATATTTATATTGCTAAATATGATAAAAATGAAGTTTATTTTTATGTTCCATGGGATTTAGATGCTACTTTCGATTTAGATTGGAATGGTTCATATTCAAATTATTACCAAAGTATATTGTCAAATGGTTTTTACAACAGACTTATTCATGATTGTTCAGAAAATGGATTTAATGTTTTGTTGAAAAATAGATGGAATAGCTTGAGACAGAATGTGTTGACTTATGATAATATTATAAGTATCTTTCGTGAAAATTTTGAAGTTTTGCAAAAAAATGCCGTGTATGAAAGAGAGCATCTTATATGGGGAGATGATTATGTTTTTTATGAAAATGGATTTGCACATTTAGAAAATTGGGTGCAAAACAGACTTGAGTTTTTAGATAATATTTTTAGTTTACCTTGTGAGCCTCAATCTGCTGAAACTTTTAATAAAGAAAATTGGTTTGCTATTTATCCAAATCCAAATCAAGGAATAATAAATATTGAACTTTCAGATGGTGAGTTTGAAGCTGATTTTTCTTTAATATCTATAAATGGAGTGGAATTGTTAAAAACAAAAGTTTATTTTGGAAATAATCAAATTGATTTAAGCCAATTTAGTAATGGAATTTACTTAGGTATATTAAAAACGAAAAATAAAATAGCAAATACTAAAATTATAGTTAAGTATTAATTTATTTGATTTTTTCTCTTCCAATGATTAATAATCAAATCTAATTTTAAAATAAGATTTTGATGGATTTCTTTTAACTTTTTGTAATTAGCATTATTTACTTTTCTTAATTTTAAAAGTCTCCAATCTTCTAATAAAATAATTATCCATTCAAAGATTAATTTGGCAAACAAACCTGTTAAAGGTAAAGATAGAGCATAAATAATAATCAAATAAGTTTTAGGAATAAATATTGCAAAAATTACAATTTGAATTAAATAAATAAGTGGAGCTAAAAAGACAGCCCAGCCAAACTTTATGCTAGAATGAAATTGTTTGTCTTTAATTTTTGAAACTATTAATTTGGAAGTAAAATAAATTAAAGCATTGTTAATCAGTCCGTAAGCGAAAAAGGGTAAACACAAAATAATTATAAAACTATTTACAATTAATCTAAAAATACTTAAAAATGGTTTTTCAATAGATTGGTCGCTAAGTTTATATTTCTTTTTTAAATTTTCATAATTATCTATTTGGGATTTAATTTCTAACATTTTTTCGGGCTGGTCTTTTTCAAAAGTATTTAAGGCATTTATAGTTATTTTGTCTGCTTTAAATTTATTTATTTGAGATAATTTTCCAAGTTGGAATTTTCTAATAAGATTTTTAACATATAAAGTTCTAATGCTTTCGTAAGTATCGTATAATTCTAAATTTTGAATATCAATAGTTAAATCGCTAGTTGCTTTTTTCATATCGTTGCGTAAGCTAAGCATAGCCTTTTGCTGATTTTCAATATATTCTTCTTTGTAATTTTCAACAGAAATAGCCTCACCGTATCTTATATGGATTATACTTCTCATTTTATTATATTGGCTGTAATAAATTCCTACGGGAATTATTTTAAGATTCAAATTAAAATTGTTTTTTTCTTCAGCCATAAATGCTAAGCGTGGAATTCCTTTTTTAAAAGCTAAAAGTTGCCTTTTATTATTATGTCTTGCTTCAGGAAAAATTCCTATATATTTTTTATTTTCTAAAACTCTTACTGCAATATCAAAAGTTAGATCATTATTTGTTAAGTTGTCTTTTCCGTCTCTAATGCGGAATACCGGAAGAATTTTAAAAAAATATAAAAATTTGGCAAGTAATTTCTTTTTAAAAATATCAGCTCTTGCTAAAAAAACAATTTGCTTATTAGTTGTAAATAAAATCGCCAAAGGGTCCATAAGGGCATTTTGGTGGTTTGGTGCAAAAATTATTGGACAATCGTCAGGAATGTTTTCTTTTCCTTCAACTACAATGTTTTTGTAAAATAAACTGTGTAATATTTTAACATACAAGCCGAAAAAACTCCACCAAAAAGAATTTCTGTATAAATGTTTATAATTGTCTATATTGTTTTTCTTCGCCATATTGTTGAAATTGTTAATCCTGAAATTATATGCCATATTCCCCACCACGCTGTAACAATCATCATTCCGCCAAGTGCCAAATCTTGTGGGAAAATATTTGGGTTGAATAATAAAACTAAGCCTAATCCACTGTTTTGTATTCCTGTTTCTAAAGCTATTGTGCGTGAATTTGTTGTGTTTAATTTAAAAAGCTTAGCAAACCCATAACCAGAGCTTAAAGCAAAAGCATTATGAATTAATACAACTATAAAAATCCAATAAATATATTTAATAAAATGATCATAATTATTAGCAAACATTATAACAACCATTCCCATAAAAAAGAAAAGCGAAAATAGTTTAATTGGTTTTTTTATTTTTTCTGTTAATTTTGGAAATTTATGGTTTGCTGTCATTCCTAAAATAATAGGAATACCTAATAATATTAATACGGTTTTAAGCATTTCTATTGGATTTATTGTAAGTTCGCGCAATAAACTATTATCTAACCAAGGTCCAAAAGTTTTATAAAGCTTCCCGTAAAAATAAAAATTGAAAGGAGTTAATACTATTGCTAACATAGTTGCAATTGCAGTTAGTGACACAGATAGTGCAGCATTACCTTTTGCATGTGTTGATAAAAAATTAGAAACATTTCCACCTGGACAGGCGGCAACTAATAGCATGCCCATTGCAACTCCGGCAGTTAAATTATTCCAAAATGCCATTATTATTGCAAAAGTAATAAGGGGAAGAATAAAAAATTGTGAAATAAACCCAACAATTACTGGTTTTGGTTTTTTAAATAATTCTTTAAAATGTGAAATTTTAATTTCAAGAGCAACGCCAAACATAATTATAGCTATTGCAATATTTAAAACTAGCAAACCTCCTTCAGAAAAGTTTAGTTTTGCTGCGTCCATTTTTTGTAAGGCTTCAAACATATTCTTCAAAATTTATTGCAAAAATAACAATTGTTTGTAATTTTCTCATTTTTATGCTTAACAATGTTTAAGATTTATTGTTTATCTTGCCAAATTCAATAAAATTGACTAATTTTATAAAATTAAAATTTTGGAAAATGAGAAATCACGAAATTAATATTTGTTATAAGGAATATAGCCCTAGCGAATTAAATGCCGTTGATAAAAATTTGATTGATCTTGCTATTCAAGCTGCAAAAAACGCTTATGCACCTTATTCTCATTTTAGAGTTGGTGCAGCTGTGCTTTTAGACGATGGAAGTATAATCAAAGGAAGTAATCAGGAAAATGCTGCTTATCCTTCAGGATTATGTGCCGAAAGGGTAGCTCTGTTTTATGCAAATTCTGAGTTTCCTGGCAAAGCCGTTCTTGCTATTGCTGTTGTAGTTGTAAATCCTAAAGGAGAAATTCTTAAAGAAAATATTTCTCCTTGTGGCTCTTGCCGACAAGTAATGGTAGAAACACAAATGAGATTTAAAAAACCAATAAAAATACTTTTAGCTTCTGATAAATCAGTCTTAGTTTTTGATTCTGTTGAAGATTTATTGCCACTTAGTTTTAGCCAAGGCGATCTTTTAGTTGATGAATAATTGAGAAATTTTTCTGATTTCGCTTATTTTTAATTTATTAATCACCACTGATTACTTTAAATTTTTTTGAAATTTTATAGCCATTTTCATCCATTATATTTAAAGTATAACTTCCTGGTTCAAGTTTAAAGCCCATTTCATGAAAATCTTTTGTAAATCCGTAATATTTTTCGCCAATATACCAATAAACTTTTGTTTCAGGATTTCTGTGGCTTAGTTTAAAAATTGCCTGTAAAGTATCACCGCTAAGTTCTATAGGAATTAATACTCTTGATAAATTTGTTGGATAAATAAGTTCAATTTGCTCACTTAGGTTTTGTTGACTTTGCAAACAATCATCTAAAAATGGTGGTAAACTTTGATACCAATGATTTGAATTAATAAAATATGTTTCCACTATTGGGGGCAATACAAAATAGGATTTTTGTTTCATCATGTCCACTGGATAACAATCTGAATTTACTCTAAAATTTTCGCTTTGGTCTAAATTTATCTTTTGATGATAAGGACAAATTTCAGTATTTATTCCATTTGCAGGAATCCACGTACTAACAGTATCACAACAATTTTCGCCAGCTAAATGTCCACTTTGTTTACAAATATTTGCCAAAATCATATCGTCGTATGGCTGTTCAAACCAGTTTTTGTAAGCAGGTAAAACATTTATAATATCAAATAATACAGGTGCAGCTAATCTTAAACCTGTTATTCCGTTTCTACCTTCGCCAGTGGCATTTCCTACCCATACACCTACTACGTAATCTGGCGTTACAGCAATCGACCAAGCATCTTTAGAGCCAAAACTTGTTCCGGTTTTCCATGAAATTTTTTGTTTTGAAGAAAATGTTTGCCATTGTTTTTCGTCTCCCGGGCGGTTCACAGAACTCATTGCTTCCAAACTAAACCAAATTGCTGAAGCTGATAAAAACGACCAGTCTCTTAAATCTTGATGCTCGTTTGATTTTGAGTTTTTTATATAATTTGCTTCGTGATAATCTGAATTAGAGTATTTAGATTGATATTTATTGAAATTTTTTAAACTGCGTGCCATTGACGCATATGCAGAAGAAATATCCCATAAAGATGCCTCGGCTCCGCCTAAAATTAATGATAAACCATAATGTTCTGAGCTTTTATTTATTGATTTAAGTCCTAAGGATTTTAAAATATAAATAAATTTTCCAATTCCATAATCTTTTAATAAAATTGCAAAAGGTATATTTAATGAACGTGCCAAAGCCTCGTCTGCCGACACCGCTCCATCAAAAGTTTTATCATAATTTTCAGGCGAAAAACTACCAATTCTTAATGGCGTATCTTTTAATAATGTTTTTGGCAAAATCTCACCGGCTGATAATGAGGCTGCATATAAAAAAGGTTTTAAAATACTTCCTGTGCTTCTTTTTGCTTTTATCATGTCTATTGCTTTTTCAGGTGTTGCTGAATTAATATCAGCATTTGCGACATAAGCTAGTGCATTACCGCTTTCTACATCTAAAACTAAACAAGCAATATTATTAATTTGGTTGGTTTTATATCTTTGGTTATAATTATTTGCAATTTCATTTATTTGTATTTGTAAATTTATATCAATAGAAGTTTCGATTTTAGAATTTTTATTTGGAATTTCTTTAGCAGCTCTATTTACTAAATGATAGGCGTGCATAGGATAGGGGTTAGGATGTTCGGGTATTGGCTCTAAAATTGCTAATTCGTATTCTTCATTGCTAATTATATTTTTGGAAAAAAGTTTCTTTAATAAAAAATCTCTTTTTTCTTTAAGAATTTCTCTATTCTTAGCTGTATTTATTAGTGTAGGCGAATTTGGTAAAACAGCCAACATGGCATTTTCTGCCCAAGAAAGTTGTTCTGCTGAACGCGAAAAATAACGCCAAGCCGCAGCCTCTATGCCAACGGTATTTCCTCCAAAAGGTGCATGAGAAGCGTAAAGTTGAAGAATTTCTTTTTTTGAATATGATAATTCTAAACGAAATGCGAGAATAGTCTCAATAATTTTTTGATAATAAGTTCTAGATTTACCTTTTCTGGAAATTCTAATTGTTTGCATACTGATTGTTGAACCACCACTTACGATTTTTTTAGAGCTTGAATTTTGTTTTATTGCTCTTATAAGAGAAATAGGGTCAATCCCAAAATGATAATAAAATCTTTGGTCTTCAAAGTTTAAAATACAGGCTTCAAATTTAGGGCTAATATATTTGGTTTCAGGAAAACGCCACTGACCATCCTCAGCTATTTTTACGCCTAATAATTGGTGGTTTTTGTCATAAACTGCTGTTGAGTATGGATCTGTGAAAAGTGTACTTGGAAGTGAAAAAATAAAAACTAAAATTAGTGTTAACCAAATTAAAATTGAAATAATTAGAAATATTTTAGCTTTTTTCATAATCCTTGTTGGTTTAAACTTAATTTATGAATATACTTAAAAGACTATGATTTTGATTAAATTTCTTTAAAAATTTTTTCCTTACAATAAAATATTTTATACCTGAATAAAGTGGAGAAATAATGAAACCAAAAGCAATTCCAAGGAAAATAAGTAAAATAAAAACTATTCTATATATTAGTTTTACAAAAAAATTATTAATATTAGATAAATACCTTTTGTAAGGCGATAATAAGACTATATCTGTAACTAATGCACTCAAAATAAAACCAAAAATAGGAATAAAACCTATTAAAAATGAAAAAGCTAAAACTTTATAAAATTTTAAATCTTGAAATTTTAAAAACTCTGTAAAACTTGGATTTTCAAAAAATACTGTTTGGCATTCAGAACAGATAGGTTTGTTTTTTTGTTTTTTAACATAATGACCACAATTAGGACAGCGTGATTGACTAAGTAAGTTTAGTTGGTGATTTAAAATGTTTTTACTTTTACCGACTTTTGAATTTCCAAAAAGACCAATTTTATTTGGATTTTTAATTTCAAATTTACAATATTGGCATTTTGTTGCAAAGGGGTAAATTTTATTTTTACAATTAGGACAATTCAGTTTAGATTTTTCAATTTTAATTTTATAATAATGGCGAATTAAAATTAGAATTCCAATAATTGTAAAATATAGAATTATCATAAAAACTCCTGCAACAATTAAAAGAATAAAACCAATTGCTATAAAACTATCTTCTAGCCAACTAATAAGTTTTCCTATTTTAAGATTATCATCAAAATCTAAACTTTTTAGCCAATCAAGAGTTTTTTTTCTAATTTTTGCTAAAATAAATACTCCCAAAGAACCTAAAACACCTATTATAATTAATGGATTAAATCCTGACCATTGGATAGAGTTAATTACTTCAGTGTTATTTTGGTTTAGCACGTAAAATTGAATTAGTAAATAGGAAATAGGTTTCATATATAACTCTATTTCGTGAAGAAAAATTCTTAAGTTTGAGTTTTTGTCTGAAATAAATTCTAAAATGCTTAATATTCCTAAAATAACTACTAAGTAATTTTGAGACCAAAAAGATTGGTTTGCAAGAATTTCCGAATTTGAGTTTATAAAAGGAAACCATTCGGGGTGACTTAAAAATAATGCTGTTAAAAAAGCCGGAAAAAAAGTTCTTAACGCAAATAATGGAATACTTCCTATTAATGCAATTAATTGACTAATATTCATGGTTTTATGTTTTTAGTTTTTTCTTTTTTGCGGCAGGAAATAATACATTATTTAAAATAAGTCTATAGCCGGCAGAGTTTGGAAAAAGATTCAATTCTGTATGTTCATCTCCTACGTAGTGGCGGTAGTCTTCTGGGTCGTGCCCACCATAAAAAGTCCACATTCCTTTGCCAAATTCTGAATGAATATATCTGACTTCGCCGGCTACTTTATTTTCGCCCATAATTAGTACAGATGGTTTTATTAATTCAGCTTTAAAGGCTGTGGTTTGACCCATAAATCCTTTTACCATGCTTGTGTGATTTTGACAAAGCATAGTTGGAACAGGATCCCATTTTGCAGAAAATTCAAATAAAACAAAAAAATCTTCGTTTTGTGAAACTTTTCTAGTGTTAGTAACATCTATGTCTGAATATTCATATTCTAATGGGTTGCGAACAAGAGTAAAATCTTTGAAAGCTAAACATTTTGAATAATCTAATTTTGATTGTGCGTCTGGGTCGGCAGGATCGCCGTCGAACATAGTTTCGCAAATATCAACTCCTTCAGCAGCAAGAGCAATGTCAAAAGAGTCTGTAGCAGAACACATGGCAAATAAAAATCCTCCTTCAGCAACATAAGCTTTAATAGTTTTTGCCACTTCCAACTTTAATTGCGAAACTTTATTAAAGCCCATGGATAGGGCTTCTTCTTCGCTCATTCTTTGGTTGTCTTTATACCACTGCATACGCCCATAGGCACCATAAAATTTTCCATATTGGCCGGTAAAATCTTCGTGATGCAAATGCAACCAATCGTATTTGCCAAGTTCTCCATTAATTATTTCTCTGTCATAAATTTTATCATAAGGAATTTCTGCATAAGTTAAAGCCAAAGTTACTGCGTCATCCCAAGGTTGTGAAAAAGGTGGGGTGTAAACTGCTATTTTGGGTGCCACTTCTAATTTTACAGCATCCATATTTACAGAAGGTGAAGAAATTTCATTAAAAATTGCATTTTTTTGTGCGTCTGCAATAATTTCATAACTTACACCACGCAATATACATTCTTTTTCAATATCTGAATGAAAGTTTAATAAAAATGAGCCGGCTCTATAATTTAATAACCACCATGCTTCAAGCTGATTTTGTAAAGTCCAATAAGTGATACCGTAAGCTTTTAAGTGGTCGTTTTGGCTGTCATCCATTGGAATTAAAATAAAAGCAGAAAAAACATTAGAGAAATTTATAATGATAATTAATAATAATATTACGATTTTTTTCATTTTTTTAAATTTAATAATTGCAAAATTACAAAAATTATGCGAATTTTATAAAATAAACAAAAAGAGCCCGAGATAAATCTCAGGCTCAGTATTAACCCTAATCAACCATGAAAAAGAGAAAAGTACTTTTAATATTACTTTTGTAATAATTAAACGAATATGTTGAGCTTTTGTTTTATTAAATTATTGATTTTATACTTTTTATGTTAAATTATCGACAATTGAAAGTGAAAATTATGATAAAAACATGAAAATTATGATAAAAATTTGACAGAAAATGTTTTTTATTAAATTTACATGGAATTTCAAAATCTATTGAAATAATAATTAAATAAGTTTATGTATAATTATTTTATCATAATGTTTTGCATTTAAGTATATTTTTATGTAATTTAATAATAACTTAATAAATTCTTAAAGAAAACTTAAAAAACATTTTTAATTGTTTAATAATTTTCAATATCTTTGTTCATTGGATATTTTTTGTTTGACTTATACTTTAAAATTTTAGTTTTACGAGAAATATTTTGTGTGTTTTAATAATAAAAGAGTTTAGTTTTAATTTAAATAAAACGTTTTTTTTATGCTTATTTTAAAGAGATTTTTTTTATTTGTCTTGTTTGCAATTTTCAGTGTTAATTTATTTTCCCAAGAAAATGTAAGTGTTTCAGATGTTCCTCATAATCCTGACCCCTCTAGTGTTTTGGATGTATATTCAAAAGAAAAGGGTTTTTTAATTCCAAGGATGACATCTGTAGAGCGAATGGCAATTGTAAATCCCGCTGATGGTTTATTGGTTTTTGATACAGATTCAGCTTGTGTAATTTTTTATAGAGCCTCTACCTTTTCGTGGTATTCTTTCTGTAATATGATGGAAGGTCCTACTGGACCAACCGGTCCTCAAGGTAATGTTGGGCCAACTGGTGCAACAGGCTCT
>JALOAQ010000056.1 GCA_023228725.1 Bacteroidales bacterium
GGAGTCCATTCAAACACGCCACTAGCGACTTGATCTGAGCCTATTGTCCCTTCATAAGGACAGCCTTTCACAAATATGTCATCAACAACAAAAGTGGGGTCGTCACCATAACCGTTGCCACTCAAATCATTCCACTTAAATGCTATTTGTGCATTATTAGCATTATTTATAGGTGATTGTAAAATCAAACTTTGAGTTTGAATTGTATTAGCTGACCCCCAATATTTACCGTCATTATATAAACCACCTTGTGTTTCTGTGTACCAAGTAGCTCCTCCATTTATTGAAGAAGCAATAGTTCCATAATCTTGTCCACTTTCTCCACCGCATCTCCAACGAAAACTAACTTCTATATCTCTTAAGCCTGTGAAATTAAAAGGACGATAAATCCATCTGTAAAGTTCGCCTAAATCTGACCAATATTGGAAGAATTGTCCTCCTAAACCTGAGTTATATATGGCAGATATTCCAGCCGATTGCCCTGAAATAGCATAGGTTCCATCACCAACCGTCCATATATTGCTGTAAAAATTATAATAATAATCATAAATTCCATCATGAGTATTTGTGTACCAACCATCTACAGATGCTCCTGAAGTACCGAAATATCCAGTGCTAGCATTTTCAAAATCATTTTTATAAATAATAAGTTTATTATCTGTTGTAAAACTCCAAGTTGGGCAACTTGAATTAGCTCCATATTGATTTCTTGGAGCTATTTTCCAATAATAAGTAGTGTTTGGAGGCATACAATTTGTATTAGAATATGTTGTTCCAGCTTGATTTGAAGAAACTAAAGGTGGATTGGAAGTATTTCCAAAATATACATCATAACCAGTAGCACCGCCTACAGGATTCCAAACAAGTTGTACCCCCTGATGTGCAACATTAACACTTGCACTAATTGGAGTAGTACAATCAGGTGGCAAAGCAGGTGGTGTATATGTGATAGAAAGATATGGTTTTTCAACATCATTATGATTTTTTGAAGTATAAAAGTTGTGTGTATAAGTGTTAAATGTACCAGCGCGAACGATAGCAGCAGATACATATCCTAAATTGTCAATACTATTTTTTACATAATCATTTCCTTGAGGATTATAAAATGTGCTTGAATTCCAACCACCACTAGATGTATTTATAGCAGTAGGATTGGAATATCCTAAATTAGCACTATTATAAAGTGTGTAACCTGATGTTGTTGCAGGATTAGCAGAATTAGCCCACTGCCATGCGTTTCCATAATGAGCGGTTCCATCATGTTGGTAAACATAATGATATCCAGTAACAGCACTAATAGTAGAACCAGCAGGAATAGAAGAAGTGTTGAATTTGATGTGAAAATTTATTCCATAATAAGTATAGTAATAGTTATCATAAAAGTTCCCAAAACGACCTCCGTTTTCTGTGTACCCATCACTATACACACTTTTCCCAGCATCTGCAAGAGTATTCACCGTTGGGTCCACTTTTACAGGGAATATTCTTTCTTGGCTAAGTATCCAGTTTGCTTTTACTTTTGTTTTTACAGTAATAATATTTCCATTTTCGTGTATTTCGTAAATAGTGTTTTCTTCTCTAAGTTCTATATTTTCTGCATCTGTAGAGTGTGGGTTTTCGTATAAGTAAACATTTTCGCCAAATTGGTTTTTTATGCTAATGCCTCGTTCTTCCATTGAGGCAGTCCAGTTTTGGGGTAGTTCAATATCTTCAACAAAAACTAAATATTCGGCTTGGTTTGGTATATTTCCAAGTGCTTGTAAACTTGGTATAATATAGTTTAGTTCGCGTTTTCCTGTAAGTATGGTATATTCCGCCGATATTTCTCCAAAAATATTTTTATAAATTGCCTTATCCTCTTCAATGCTAACTTGCACATTTTCAGCCGTTTGTATTTGTGTTGCTTCTCCGTTTACTTCCCAATACATTTTAGGATTTAAAAATTCTATTAGTTTAGCTTCTTGTGTTTTACTAATAATTCCGTTTTGTAAATAAGTTCCAAAATAAGATTCAAAAACATTAGTTGTATTTGCATATTTATAATCTGAATCGTTAGTCTCAACAATTCTGTGATTTATATCTTCCCAATTGCCATTATTATCATAATGTATTGGTCCTGCCCCAATAAGTGCAGTATAAGAGCCATCTTCGTTTATATAATGTTTTGAAAAAGCATCGCGTTTGCTTAAATCCTCTTTTTTACCTTTTACTGCCTCAAAAGGCGATTGGTTTTCTGAATTTTCTGTGGAATTTCCAGAACAAGCTTCTGATAATTCTAATTTTTGCAATTCATCGCTTTGTTCAAAATTAACATTCTGCTTTGCCCTAATCAGATCTTGAGAAAATGATAAAGAAAATAAAACTAAAAAACTAAGTGTAAAAAATATTTTTCTCATAATACTAAAAATGTTCACGTTTTTAAACTAAAAATTCCCAATTTTGGTTTAATCACATCAAAAATATTGCAAAAAACAAGAAAATCCAAATAAAAATTTTGGACAAAGTTTGGACATTAATTATTTTTAAAAAAATTTCTATAAATTATAAGTTTATTTTTATTATATTGAACAACAGAAGTATATAAGGGATTTTTTAAACTATTACTTTAAGCTCATTAGAAAATATATGTTAAAATTATGTTAAAATACAAATAAATAAAAAGCATATTTTTGGACAAATGGATTGAAACAAAGTTGAAAGTGAAAAAGTGGTTAGTATTTAACAGTTGTTAGTATTTAGTATTTAGTTGTTAGTGGGCGAAATGCGAGAAGCACTTTTCGACTTTTAACTTTCAACTTCTTTTTTTGAGCGAAGCGAAAAAGGAAGAAGCCTCTTTCTACTTTATAAACTTTCAACTATTTTAATTCGTGTAAATTAGTTTAATTCGTGGTTGTTTCTCTTCGAGCATTGAGCGTAGCGAAATGCGAGAAGCACTTTCAACTTTATAGACTTTCAACTTTACAGACTTTCAACTGTTTTAATTAGTGAAAATTCGTGTAATTCGTGGTTGTTTCTCTTCGAGCATTGAGCGTAGCGAAATGCGAGAAGCCATAATTCGTGTAAATTAGTTTAATTCGTGGTTGTTTCTCTTCGAGCATTGAGCGAAGCGAAAAACGAGAAGCCAAATCAGTGTAAATTGTGCTTGCCTCTCTTCGAGCATTGAGCGTAGCGAAATGCGAGAAGCCATAATTCGTGTAAATTAGTGTAATTCGTGGTTGTTTCCCTTCGAGTTTTGAGCGAAGCGAAAAACGAGAAACCCTTTCAAAATTCCCAAATTTCTAAAACTACCATTGGAGCCATTCTTGCTTTATTTATGCTTAAAGTTTTTCCGTCAGTAGAAATATTATCTGCTTGATTTATGGCTTCTATAAACTGGTCTTCTAAACTATCCGGACAAAACATTAAAGACGATAAGCCATTTGAAAACTCAATTTGTAATTCATTACGTATTTTATAATCCCAATTCATAAGATTACAATCAATCTTGGCATAAACTTTTGAATCTTCTGCATTAAAATTCATAAAAAACTCGTCTTCACCACCCTCAACTTTTTGTCCATAAATTTCCACAATTTTCCATTTTTTATTATCAACCAAAGGATTTCCATTTTTTCTAAGAATGTAATTATCAGCAAGCTCGCCTTTGATTTCTTCTCCTTTTTGGTTTAGATATCTAATTTGATTTTCTTCAATTTTAAAAATTGGAGCTTTTTCATTTTCTGAAAAACCACTTAATTCAATACTATTTCCATTATTTATCCAAGTAAATTTGCCCTCAATAATTGTTTCAGAATTTTCTTTTTCTAAATAATTTTTAGTGAAAATAAAAGTTTCATCACTGTTAATTTTTAATTCCATTTCAATACCAGGGCAATTCTCGCAAGGAATAATTCCCCAATACGAACCTGCCCAATCAAGAAAATTTTTTGAAGAATCTTCTCCAATTAAATTATTTGTATTAGAATTACATGAAAATAATCCAAAAACAACCAATATTCCTATAATAAAATTTAAACTTTTCATAATTCATCTGCTTTAAAGTTTATACTGAACAAAAACTAAGCCAAAATGTTTTTTGGATTAAAATTTCAAGCTATTATTTTCCATAAATTAATTTTTCTTCAATAATTTTCGCAGGTTTTGTATAAGTATGCTCCTGAGTTTTTGAATTTGATAAAATATGAAGTACTTTCCATTTTTTAAGTTTTAAATAATCTGAAATCATCGAGCGATGACAACGCCACCATAGAGCTTCGGAACACATAATAACAGAATTTTGAGTTTTTGCAATTTCCTCAAGTTTTATTATTGCAGTTTTAAAATCTTCTGTTTTGTTTATCTGAATAATATTTTTTGTAAAATAATTTTACAAGTTCTAGGGTTTCTGAATTTTGTCTATAAGGATTCAAAATTTTAAAACCATTTTTTAAATCTTCGGGAAAGTCTAAGTTTGAAAAATAGTCAATAATTTTATAGCTAAAATTCATAATAATTTTTAAGAATTTGATTTATAAACTTGTTTTGTAGAAACGTTAATTCTGTTCCAAAAGTTTATTTGACCTAATAAAATTATAATTTCCGAAATTTGTTTATCCGAAAAAAAAGATTTTAAATTATTATAGCAATCATCACTAACACCTTGTTTTGAAAGTTCTGTAACTTGCTCGGTAAATTCTAAAACAGCTTTTTCTTTTTCTGAAAAATACGGACTTTCGCGCCAAGCCGGCAGAGCATAAATTCGTTTAGCATCTTCACCAATTTTTAAAGCATCTTCAACGTGCATTTCAAGACAATAAGCACATTTATTAATTTGTGAGGCTCTAATTTTCATTAATTCTTTAAGTTTTGAATCTAAATCACTTGTTGCAAGAAATTTTTCCATTTCTATTAAAATTTCATAAGCTTTAGGCAACAAAGGGTAAATTTTTAGTCGAGATTTCATATATTTTAATTTATAGATAAACAAATTTTAATAAATAGATGTTTAAAAATTAAAATTCTAAAAACCAGGACAAAACTGCATATGTGAATATGGCAAAAATATTGAAAATCAATGTTTTAATTGCAAAGCTCAGCTCTGCCAAAAACAGTTTCTGCTTTTATAAGTAATTTTTTTGTTTTATCAATATTATCAATATTAATTTCTCTTTCATCGTTAAATCCTCCAAAAACTGATGATGTTTCTAAACTTACATCCCAAGTGTTTGGCACTAAAATTTTAAGACCGCCAAAAACACATTCTAGCTTTAAAATATTTAATCCTTCTGCAAGTTGGGCTTGTCTTAAATCTATTTCACCTCCGCCAAACACAAAACTAGCGCTACCACCTTTAAAATTTTGAGATTTAACCAAAATATTTGCAACTGAAAAAACTTTTGAGCAATCAATAAAATCTTCATTATTCACTTCGCCGGACAGGTTTTTATGGGTTTTAGCTTTATATTTTAATTTATTTTTCGAGCTAAATATTTTTATTAAAATCGCAATACCTATAATAATTAAAATAGCTGGCCAAATCATATTTGCTAAGCCTGTTTTTAATTTATAAATTTCCTCAAATAAAAACACGCCACCAATAGTAATTAAAATTAAAGAACCAAACCAATGTTGCTTAATGCCTCCTGCCAATAATAAAATTCCAAGAATAATTAATAAAGATTGCCATGAAAAAATATATTTAAACAATTCTTTATCAATAAAATTAAAATTTCCTAAAATCAATATTAGTCCGGCAGCTAATAAAAATAATCCAAAAATAATTCCGCGTAATTTTGAATGCGAAAATTTGTTGGTTTTTTTTGACTTATAAGCAAAGTTTTTCTCCATAATATTTAAGTTTTGAAATTTAAAGCAAATATAAGTTATAAAATAAGTTTTTTTAAATTATTTTTGAAAAACTTGAAATTTAAGAGAATATGGTCAAAATTTATTTAATCAATTTTTATTGACCATTCGACAGATGATAATCGGTGTTTGATTTGTTTCGTTAATTGGTTATTGCTTTCACCTTCACGTCTAGATACAATCAAATCAATATCTTCCGAAAAACGTTGTATTAAATTATGACATTTCAATAATGCAGTACCGCCTTTGAAAATGGCTTCTTTGCCAATTTCATGTTTAAAAATTGTGTACAAAGCATAAGTTATCCAATAATCTTTTTCAACATAAATTGTAAGGATTTGTTTTTCCTGGGCAGTAAATTCTATGGCTTGCCTAAATAATAATTTGTTTTCGTGTAATCTCATTTGATATTCCATTTTTCGGCAACAGGTAAAACACTGTTTACGCCCGATAATTTATAAGTCGTAATTGGATTTAATGATTTTCGCAAAGCTTCTGTCAAATTATAATTTTGTGTTGTTTCTAATAATGCTCCTAATAATGCTCTTGTTGCAGGTGGATATTTTAAAGCCAATCTTACTAAGGTCTTTTTGTCTTTTTGAGACATTTTGTTTATTATTGCTAATAATCTTTTGCAAGCTGAAATAATAGTTGTATCAGGAATTTTCTTAATATAACGAATAGCATCCAATAATTGAAGCATGGGAATGTTTTCTTTAGTAATAGTGTTTTTTTGTTTGATAAACGAAATGGTGTATCTTTCTCGCTTAAACTTTGGACGAACTACATTTTTGCCTACTTGTATTGTGTTACTGATTTGTGTTGTCAAACCTAACTGGTTGTATATGCTGAAACCAGTCAAATAACCTGTTACTTTACCGTTTGTTTCTAAAAGGTCTTTTACAATTTGACTTTGTTTGGGCTGTAGTTTGCCGAAAGGCGTTGTTTCGGGTTTATAAAACTTACCTTTCGATAGTTTCTCAATCTTGCCTGAAGCCACTAACCGATTCAAAGCTTTAATAATTGCTTCTTTGTTATTTTGCTCTGTATTAAAGTCGGTATAGGTGAAGATAAAGCCTTTTGGTAGTTTGCCTATGGTAAACAATATGTATTCTGACACTTTCATTTGTTTGCAAAGATAGTAAATGTCCAGTTTATTTGCAAATAAACTGGACAAAATGTTTTATAATTTGTATTTATTTGCAAAAAAGAAACTTGAGTTTAATAAAAAAATAATGTCTATTCATACTATTTTTACTATACAATATATAATTAAATTTAAGTCAATGCTTCATTATTTCAGCAATCTTCTCAATATCTTGCTTTTGCATGCAATTAAAATGTTTTTTAGGACATTTTTTAAATCCAATTTTTGAACAAGGACGGCATTTTAGGTTTTTTACTTCAAATATTTTTGATTTTTCGCCTGCCTGATAGGGAAACATGCCAAATTCTGGTATTGTATTGCCCCAAATAGAAATTATATCTTTCTTAAAAGCCGCCGCTATATGCATTAAACCTGTGTCGTGAGAAATAACATAGCTTGATTGTTCAATAACTGAGGCTGATTGGTTTAAATTTAGTTTTCCACATAAATTTATACAATTTGAATTTTTAGAAATAATTATTTGTCCATTTTCAAAATCTTCTTTTCCCCCAAGTAAAATAATTGTTTTATCGATTTTTGAACATAATTCCGAAATTTTTTCCACAGGAAGTTTTTTTGTAAAATGTTGACCCCCAATTGAATAAGCAATATATTCTTTGCTTGTAGTTTTTAAATAATCCGAAATATTTACTTTATCATTTTCAGGTATAAAATAATCTAAACCCTTATTATCATTATTAGCATCAAATAGTTTTACTGTTTCAAAATATCTGTCAACTATGTGTATATCAGGAAGTTTGTTTTTCTTAAATCTTACCATTAAGTATTTTTCCCAATTTAGTTTTGGAAAAGAAAAATCCATGATTTTTAATCGGTTTTTGAAATGCCAAGTCCTTAAATTATTATGTAAATCAATTATATAATCAAAACCCTCGTCTTTTAATTCATAAATACTTTCTTTGTAAGATTTTAAAACATGTATTTTATCTATATAAGGATTATTTTCTAAAATAGTTTTGTATTCTGGCTTTGTAAAGTAATGAACAACAGCCCCTTCCACTTGGGTTTTTAAAGCTCTGATAATTGGTGTTGTTAGTACAATGTCGCCAATACTTGAGAAGCGTATTATTAAAAATTTTACTTGATTTTCTTGCATATCATTCTTTTATTGGAATAAAAAATATTTCAACATCTCCATATCTTAAAGACATTACTTTTCTATTTAATTCAGTTATTTTAAATGTATTATTACCAATTATTAAAAAATTAGAATCTTTACTAAGTTGCCATATTGTACTTACAATTTCGTTGTTTTCGTATATTTTTATAAGCTCATTATTTTCTTTAAAATAATATTTTGCGTTTTTTGTAATTAAAGTCTGATTTTCGGTATAATTGATAAAAGTTTTTACTTGCCAAGTACGTTTTGTAAGTAAATTAAACCTATTTTCATATTTATAGTCTTTTTGACAGGCTAAAAAAAATAGGCTTAGGAAAAAAGCAATAAAAACAATTTTGAACTTAGACTTCATAAGTATTTTATTGTTTAAATTTCTAAAAATTTAATTGCTTCTTTAGCTCTAACTCCACGTTCTGTTTTTTCAACATAACAAGCCTCACAATAATAATCGTGTTGAAAAACTAAAAGCCAGTTTTCGTCTGCTGCTTGGTTTAAGATTTTTTGTTTTTCTTCTATGCTTGTTAGTGGAAATAAATCATAAGCCGAAACCCATGCCAATGGCACTGATGCACGCGCAGGGATTAAATCTCCTGTAAAAAATATAGTTTTATCTTTAGTCCTGATAATTGGCAACATAAGTCCGGCAGTGTGTCCATAAAACAATTTTAATTCAATTTCATTTGTAAGAAAAAATTCTTTTTCTATAATATTTAATTTTCCAGCTTCTTGAATAATTTTCCAATTTTCTGGCATGTACGAAGAGCGTTCTCTATAATTTGGATTATTTGCATTTTCAAACTGATCTTTCGACACATAAAACTCTGCATTTGGGAAGGCAATAAGTTTTTTCCTAGTGTTTTTGTCAATTTTTGTATTTCCACCACAGTGATCAAAATGTAAATGAGTTAAAACAACATCTGTGATTTGTTCAGGTAAATAGCCTTGTTTTTTCAAGTTTATTTCTAAATTTTGACTATAATCTGTGAAATATAAATCTTTAGTTTTTTCTTCTGGTTCTTCGCCTATGCCAGTGTCAAATAAAATCACCCTTTTACCGTCATCAACAAGTATTGAGCGACATGAAGCAGCACACATATTATTTTCATCGCAAGGATATTTTTTTTGCCATATAATTTTTGGAACAACACCAAAATAAGCTCCTCCGTCAATTTTAAATTCTGGTGTATCTAATATAATAATTTTCATTTTATTAAGTTATTAATTAAACTAGCCAAAAATAACAAAAACTTTATTATCATGGCTTTTTTTTATAATTTTGCAAAAATTTTTTAATTTATGACAGAAAATATTCAACAAGCGGATTTTAAGAAAAAAGATAGAACTACAAAAATTTTAATAATATTAATTACAATTATGATTGTAGTAATTGGGGTTTTAGGCTTTTTTCTCTATGACCTTTCACAACAAAAGCAAGAAATTGTTATAAAAACACAAGAAGTAGTAGTTGAAAAAGATAATTTGCGTAAGCAGTTGACAGATCTTTTAGACGATTATGATGATTTAAACTCGTCTAATGACAGTTTAAACGCTGAAATTTTACGTGAAAAAGAACATATTGCTGAATTGATAAAAGAACTTGACGGCGTTAAAAATTATAATTATAGTATTCAGCAAAAATATGAAAAAGAGCTTTCTTCTTTAAGAAAAATCATGAGAGATTATGTTTATCAAATTGATAGTTTAGATCAGCTAAATAAACATTTAATTGCAGAAAATATTCATATAAAAGACGAACATTCCCGAATTAAGAATGAAATGGATGAGGTTGTAGAAAAAAATGATGAATTAGAATTAGTTATTTCTGGGGCAAGTGTTGTAAAAACCTCTCATATAAGCGTAAAATTTTTAAATAAAAGAGGAAAAGAAACAGCAAAATCAAGAAAAGTTGAAAGATTGCAAACTAATTTTACTTTAGTAGCTAATGATTTAGCTGAAAGTGGTCCACGAAAAGTGTATTTAAGGATTATTAGACCTGATGGATATACATTTTCTAATGGGCAAACTTTTGATTATGCTTCTAAAAAAATAACTTATACGGCTTATCGAGATATTGTTTATGAAAAGCAAAACTTAGATGTTGTAATATATTATGATGTAAACGAAACTTTGGTGCTAGGAAAATATATTATAGAATTGTATATGGACGCAAACAAAATTGGTGAAAGCTTTTTTACTATTGAAAAATAAACTTTATGCCAGATAATGCTTTTTTGCAAATTCTAGATAGTAATATGCCTGTAATCACAAGAAATTTTGATTATAACTATCTGATTTTAAGCATTATCGCATTTGTGGTTTTTGTTTTACTTATAATAAGCAATTTAATAGCTCAAAACTATTTTAAAAATTTAATTATTACTACAATTAGATTTGAAGCCTTGCAAAAGATTAAACAAGAATCCGGACTTAGCGTATTCATAAGTTTTCTAACAACCAGTATATCAGGTTTAAATATCGCTGCAAGTATTATGATGATAATAAGTTATTATAAATTTCAGTTATTTAATATTACAAATAGCTTAGTATTAATTTCGATTTTAATAATTGCTGTTTTATTTTATTTTATATTTTTTAAAACTAATTTAATCTTATTAGGAAATTTAACTTTGCACAAATCTTATGCTACAAATTATGGTTTAATAAAATTTAATAATATTAAAGCACTTTCTATATTTTTATTGCCATTATTTTTGCTATTTCCATTCGTTGGCGAAAAAACACAGCAAAGCCTTGTTATTATTGCGTTTTCGATACTGTTATTAATGCTTATTATAAATATAATTTCCTTTTTTATTTATTTAATCAAGATAAAATTTTTTAATCACTACTCAATTTTGTATTTTTGCACTTTGGAAATTTTACCTTTACTTATTGTTTTTAAGTTAATTGGTATGTGGTAGTAATTATAAAGATAATTTAAGAAGAATGAAAATAAAAACTATACTTATTTCTCAACCAAAACCAGAAACAGAAAAGTCTCCTTATTTTGATATTTCTAAAAAGTATAATGTTAAAATTGATTTCCGCCCTTTTATACAGGTCGAAGGAATTCCGGCAAAAGAATTAAGACGTGCAAAAGTCGATTTATGCTCACACACTGCTATCATTTTTAATAGTAGGGTAGCCATTGATCATTATTTTAGAGTTTTAGAAGAATTAAAAATCAGTATAAATGATGAATGGAAATATTTTTGTTATTCTGAATCTATAGCTTTTTATTTGCAGAAATATATAATATATCGTAAGCGAAAAATTTTTTACGGAAATGGTAGGTTTAATGATTTAATGGAAAGTATTAAAAGATTTCCTAACGAAAATTATCTTGTGCCACTAAGCGAAGTACATAAAAATGAAATTCCTTTTAGTTTAGATAAAGCCAATATAAAATACTCAAAAGCAATTTTATACAAAACCGTAAGTGCTGATTTATCCGATTTGAGCGATGTGAATTATGATGTTTTAGTTTTCTTTAGTCCTGCAGGCGTCAGCTCTTTATTGCATAACTTTCCTGATTTTAGTCAAAATGGAACTTGTATCGGTGCTTTTGGAACTGCTACGGCAAAGGCTGTAGAAGATTTAAACCTAAGACTAGACCTTTGTGCTCCTACTCCCGAAACTCCGTCTATGACAGCAGCTTTGGAGGAGTTTATCAAAATCAGAAATAAGTAATAATTGAGTGCATGTTTAGTAATGAGTAAGCTCAATAATAATTTTAAGCGAAAATCTTTTTTAAAACTAAAATCAGAAATTCAAACTCTATTTTATAAAGCAAAAAAAATTAAAAATCCCAATTTTAGACTTTTATATTATTTTGAATTTAATTCTCAACAATCAGGCTTAAAATTGTTTGTGTCAGCACCAAAAAAGTTTTTAAAATCAGCGGTAAATAGAAATACTGCCAAAAGAAGGTTTAAAGAAGCTTTTAGGCAGAATTGTCATCAATTAAAAGAAATTTCTGAGACATATAATATCAAAATTTTTATTGGTATTATTCAAAACAATTCAAGCTTAATAAAATATAGTGATATCGAAAAGGATTTAATTTTATCTTTACAAAAAATTTACATAGAAATATATGAAAAACTTGAACAAAATTCTTAAAACTTTAAAAACCAATTTAAGCACTGTGCTTATTGTTTTAATTTTGCTTTTAAGTTCATTTACTTTAACAACTGACAAGGATTTGAATTTTGAAACAGTTAAAAATTTAGATATTTTTTATTCTGTATATAAGGAATTAAATCTTTATTATGTTGACCCTATTCAGCCTGGTGATATTATTAAAACTGGAATAGATGCCATGCTAAAGAGTTTAGATCCATATACGGTTTATATTCCTGAATCAAAAATTGAAGACGTAAAGTTTATGACTACAGGACAGTATGGCGGTATTGGCTCTGTAATTAGAAAAAGTGGTGATTATATTGTAATTGTCCAGCCTTATCAGGATTCCCCTTCGGATAAAGCAGGATTGCTCCCGGGCGATATAATTTTAGAAATTAGTGGTAAAAGCATGAAAGGTGCTGAGGCTGATGAGGTTTCAGAATTATTAAGGGGTGAACCTAATACTAAAGTAAAACTTAAAGTAAAACGCTTTGGTGAAGATAAAAATTTAGATTTTGAGTTTAATAGAGAGAAAGTTAAATTAAAATCAGTGCCTTATTATGGAATGCTTGAAGAAGGTATTGCTTATATTTCATTAAGTGATTTTACAAATACTGCCTATAAGGAAGTTAAAGAAGCATATGATAGTTTAAAAGCAGAAAATAATCTTAAAGGAATTATTATCGATTTACGTGCTAATCCCGGTGGTTTGTTGATTGAAGCTGTGAAAATTTGTAATATGTTTATTCCTAAAGGTGAGGTAATCGTTAGCACTAAAGGAAAGGTTGCACAATGGGATAATATATATAAAGCAACAGTAGAACCAATTGATAAAGATATTAAAATAGCAGTAATTGTTAATTCTAGCTCTGCTTCGGCCTCTGAAATTGTTGCTGGAGCAATGCAAGACTTAGATAGAGGTGTAGTTGTTGGACAGCGTACTTTTGGAAAAGGTTTAGTGCAAACAACTAGAGAGTTGAGCTATAATGGAATTTTAAAAGTTACAACAGCTAAATATTATATTCCAAGTGGAAGATGTATTCAAGCTATAGATTACGCACATAGAAATGAAGACGGAAGTGTTGGAAGCGTTCCAGATTCACTAATTACAGAATTTAAAACTAAAAATGGACGTAAAGTTTATGATGGAGGAGGTGTAAACCCTGATGTAGTAGTTCAACCTGAATATTTGAGTAATATTTCAGTGAGCTTGCTTATGAAAAATTTAATATTTGATTATTCTGTTTATTATAAATTTAATAATCCTAATATAGCAAGTGCAGATAAATTTGTTTTATCTGATAAAGATTATAACGATTTTGTAAATTGGGTTCAGGATAAAGATTTTGATTATAAAACAAAAAGTGAAGATAATTTGAATAATTTAATCGAAAGTGCGAAAACAGAAAAATATTATGATGATATTAAAGATGAATTTGAAATACTTAGTCAAAAATTGGCTCATGATAAAAATAAAGATTTATACTTGTTTAAAGACGAAATAAAAGAATTGATTTCTCAAGAAATTCTGACTAAATATTATTATGAACTTGGAGCTATAATCTATAATTTACATAAAGATACTGAAATAAAAGAGGCTTTAAGAATTATAAAAGATGATGAAGAGTATAAATCTATTTTATTACCATAAAAAAGGCGGTGTCTCATAAGTGTCAAACTGCTTCTTTCAATATTCGGACTCAGTCTCGTACTTTTGTACGCTCCTTCGTCCTCAATTTCAGAGCCTTGCATTTTAACACTTTTGAAACACCTTAAAAGCTTATTGTTTTGAAAGTTGTTTTGACACAGCCTTTTTTGCGTTCTTGTTTTTACTTAGGTTGAACTTGTTTTTGTTTAGGCTCTGGTTTTGGAATTGGAATTGTTCTTTTTTTAACATTTTTAACCAAGTCGATTTTTTCTAATGTTTGAGTAATAAGTTTAACATTATCTTTTTCATCTTTTACTTGAATAATAACTTGTTCTCCTACTTCACCTGCACTAATTTTCACAAAACCTGGAACTTTAGCTACTTGATTTTTTATTTTATCAACGCAAGCTTTCATATCCTCAGTGCATACAATACTAACCTCTAATTCTACAGGTTTTACACTAAGTTCTTTTTCTTGTTTTTGAACTTGTTGGTCTGCTTTAACTTTTTGAACTTGTGCGTTAGCAAACATAGTTGTTAAAAATACAACTACTAAAAATAACACTGTTTTTCTCAGAATAATAAAGATTAAATTAATATTTAGTAATATATTTTGCATTATGCAATTTTTATGCCAAAAAGAAAGTGCTATTTATAAAAGCACTTTCTTTGGCTACAAAGTTAATTATTTTTTTAAAAAATAAAAATTTTATAATATTATATTATTTTTTTTCAAGTTCTTTTTCTTGACAATTTGTGTGCGATTTTGATTTGCATCCGCCGCAACCACTAGCACTGCTTTCAGCTTTTGCTCCGCCACAATCAGCAGGTTTTACTATTCCTATTTTTTCGCAACCTAACTTTTGTGTATTTGCTGGCTTATGCACATTTGCTTTATAATCTATTTCGTTTAAAGAAGCAATAAGTTTATCCACATCTGTTTTGTCATTGCGATATTTAACAACAACTAAATCTGTTTCATGATTAACATCAACAGCCGTAACACCTTTTGTGTAGGATAGTTGTTTTTTTACTTTGGCGGCACAGTTTCCGCAATCCATTTCGCAATTTAATACTACTTCTGAGATTTTAGAGTTTTCTTTTTCTACTTTTTTTGTGTTCTTATCTTGCGCATTTATTACGGCTACTGTTAAGAACATCATTGTTAAAATTAAAATTGACTTTTTCATACTTTATAAATTTAATTTATTAATAAAAATTTTTAATTATCTTCTTTTTTTGCTAAGGCAAATCTTATTCCTATATAAAATTTGCGTCCGTGAACAGGTCCCCATATTAATGAAGAATCAAAAAAGTCTCCATAAGGATCGCTTGCTGCTATAATTGGGTTTTTTTGAACAAAATTTAAAATATTTTCTGCTCCAAGATAAATCTCCCAAGTTTTAAAATATTTTGTTATTTGTGCATTCATAATATAATATGATGGAAATTCTGTGTCAAATCTGTAAGCTAATGGATTTTCTTCTGTTGAAGGTATTCTTCCACCTCCATTAAATTGTGTTGTAAAATCAAATTGCCATTTTTCAAGTGGTGTTTTGTATGACATTGTTAATAGGGCTTTAAACCTATTTGTAAGTGGAGCTTCAAGTAATTTGTTGTCTATAGTTTGCTTTACATCATTATATCTAAAAGCTGCTGTTGCGTCTAATCCTTTAATTAGGGCATAGCTTGCTTCTATTTGATAAGTATTTGAATAAGATTTTCCGTCTAAATTATAAAATTTTACTTCGCGTGGGGATTCAAAATCTGCAATAATTTGATTTACAAATTGTGTTCTGTAAAATTCTGCATTAATTGCCATATCTCTATCTCCAATAGGAATATACCAAGTGATATTACTTCCAAAATTCCAAGCTTCTTCCAATTTTAAATCTGGTGCAATTATAAACTTACGTGATGAGGCTAATAAATAATTATTTTCAGCCAAAACATTAGCATACCTATAACCTTTACCAACCGAAGCTCGCCAAGATATTGCTCCTGTAATATTGTATTTTAGATTTAATCTTGGTGTTATTAAAACTCCTTCTTGATTATGGTAATCTGCACGTATTCCAGCAATTACATGTAAATTAAAAGGCAAACTTGCTGTATATTGAAAATAAGTTCCAGGTACTATTTCCTGATTTAACATTGTGGAATCGTTAAGTAATTGGTTTAAATTTTCGTACTTAAAACTTAAACCAGCATTATATTTATGGTCTTCGTTGCCAGAAAAAGCTGATTGCCAAATTACATTTAGATATGCTGATTGTTGTGTAGCATCGAAATTTGTTTTTCCATAAATAGAATTTTGATCGTGATAAGTAAAGCTACTTACCATAGCTAAGCTTCTATAGTTTTTTTCAGGAAAAACATAACCCATTTTGTAAAATCCTTGAAATCTTTTTGTAGCTATTTGTATTTTATATGGGTCTAAAATTTCGCTAGAGTTTAAAAACTTAGAGCTTTGTCCGCTTTTTCTATTTTCATCAATGTATTGAATCCCTGTTCTGATTGTTAGATTTTTGCCAAAATAATCCCAACGGTTAAATAAAATGTTTTGTCGCATTTTCGGCATATCCATAAAACCGTCTTTATTTTCGTCAATTTCAAAAAAATCGCTTTGTGAATGAGCAAAAATCATAGTTGACCATTTTGGATTTAAAATAATAGAACCATCTAAATTTGTTTCAGATTTTCCTGCTGAACTTAAAAATTGATTAAAATATAGGGCATCTGCAGTTTTAGGTTTTTTATATTCAATATTTATTTGACCTGTAATTGCGTCATAGCCGTTTATTACCGCCGAAGTTCCTTTCGAAACCTGAATTGACTCCATCCAAGGGCCAGGGATATAACCTAAAGCATAAGGTTGGGATAGTCCATATAGATTAGGGAAATTTTCTGTCATCATTTGAACATATTTTCCTGCTAATCCTAAAAGTTTTATTTGTTTTGCACCAGTTGTGGCATCACTATATGAGGCATCAACCGAAGCATTTGTTTCAAAACTTTCAGATAAGTTACAGCAAGCTGCTTTGCATAATTCCGCCCCTGAAATTGTTTGAACACTCCCAATTTCCATGCGTGAATAATGTGTGCCAACTTGACGTTCACCAACAATTACTTCATCTAAAATTATATTGCTATTTAATAAAACTTCTAAATTTTGATGAGTTTTTTTAACCTCTATTGTGTCGTTGTTGTAACCAACAAAACTGAAAATTAAGTTATTGCTTTCTTTTGATTTTGCAAGCTCAAATTTTCCATGAATATCGCTTGTAGTACCGATACTTGTATTTTCCCACCAAATGTTTACTCCAAACATTGGTTTTTTTCCAGCTTCGGAATTGTCGTAAACAATCCCGGATACTTGTGCATTAAGAGACAATACTAATATAGTATTGAAAATAATGCTAAATATTTTTTTCATATTTCATTCTGTTTTTATTTAATTAATACTGATTTTAAAAAGTAAAATCGTAAAAATCATAATCTAAAAACAGAAAATAAAGCTTGAATGTCTATGCCGAATGATTGATATCTTAGTAATGGAGGGATTTTTAAAAATCCAGTAAAAATATTGTCAAAACTATTGTAATTACTAAGTATATCAATTGGGAATAATTGCAAATTAAATAAATCTGTAAAACTAGCTTTAGGAACTTTTACTATATCATACTCAAAAAACAATTCATTTAAAGAATAGAAAGAAACTTTAGAATGTTGTAAATGTTCTTCCTCAGATTGATGATGACAAGAACAATTAGTATGATGATCGCAAGAATTACAAGCTTTATGATTATGAGAATATTCTCCAAACTCAAAAAATGCAACTTCGCTATGTACTTGTTCGCAAGAATTACATAAGTATTTCTCAACATAAAATCCATTTGATGAAACAAATAAGACTATTGTTGTAAACAGAGCAAATATTTTGTTTAAAAACTTCATTCAATTGCAAAATTACAGATTTTTGTTTAATTAAAACAAAAATAATGTTAAAAAGTTTTTAAAATTGTAAAAACTGCTTACAAAACTAGTCAAATTTCACATTTTATTTTTTTAATAAAGCTTTTTAATAATTAAAATAGCCATTTCGATAAGCTAATAAATGATAAAGATTTAAAAAAACAAAATAATAGAACAATCCTGATATTAATTGTTTTTTTATGCAAAAACTATTTAATTTGCTATTGATTAATTTCTAATAAAAACTATGTTTAATATTAAACTTAATAAAGCAAAAAAAAATAATTTTATAATTTTTTGTTTTCTTCTTGTTTTTCTTTCTTGCAACTCTAAAACCAAAAATTTTGAATATTCAACAAAATCACCTGATGGTAAAATTTCTATGATTTTTGGACTTGAAAATGGTTTTCCTTATTATCAGGTTTTTTCAGATGAGGAATTGTTAATTGATAAATCAAGTTTAGGTTTTGAGTTTAAAAATGCACCAGAATTTAAAGGAAATTTTCAACTTATAAGTAATGAAACAAAAGAATTTAAAGAAATTTGGAAGCCTGTAGTTGGAACTAGTTCCGAAATTTTAAATCATTATAATGAAAGTGTTTTTCTTTTAAAAGAAAGAGAAGGGCAAAAACGCGAATTAATTTTTACTTTAAGAGTTTATAATGATGGTTTTGCTTTTCGTTACACTATTCCGGGTAATGGAGAAGAATTAGAAATTATTAACGAAAACACAATGTTTAGATTTGCTCAAAACGACTCTGCTTGGTGGATTCCTTC
>JALOAQ010000179.1 GCA_023228725.1 Bacteroidales bacterium
CAATATTCCGCTTTTTCTTTCAAAAAAAAATTTAAAAATTTTATTTTTTCCTATAGTAATTAATATAGTAATTAATTAATATTAATAATAGGTATAAAATCGCCCTATCGGTTAGTTCATCGGTTAGCAATCTTTGTAACACATTGACTTACAATGCGTTAATACGGTTAATTCATCGGTTACCTTTGTAACTTACTGAATTTCAACATATTATAAACTCGAAAAATTTAATTTTTTGTTTTTCATCGGTTAGCAATCTTTGTAACATATTGATTTATAGTGTGTTAATACGGTTAAAAGTGGTTAAAATCGACTAAAATCGAACAAAGTTGCACAAAATCGAACAAAGTTGAGCAAAATCGGTAAGCGGTCTTGCAATTTAAAAATATGCAATTTAATTTTGTAGTAATTATAAAAAATACAGTAAAAATACTTTAAAAATACGCTTGGTATTTAATTGTAAATTACAGGTATTTTTCAAATTACAAAGCGAGTACATAATTGATTATTAACAAGTTATAATTTTTTAAAAAATGGACGAAAACAATATTGAATTACAGGAAGAATTACGCAGACAACAAAACGAACCTTTTAGTCAGCGTGTAGCAAGAGGTATTAAAGAAGACTTAGCAGAAATTAAAGAGCAAGGTGGTTTTCAAAACTACAGCCAGCTTTTTGCAACATTAATAGAGCGTTACCAAGCTCCTATTAAAGCTCAAGACCAGTCAAAAAAAATTCAGCAACTCGAAGAAGAACTTACAAGATTTAAAACTCTTAACGAGGAACTAAGCAATTCTGTTGACGGCACAAGTGGGACATTAAAAAAGTATCAGGAAAGCAACGAAGCAATTACAGCAGAGCGTAACAAGTTGCTCGAGGAAAATTTACAGCTCCGTGAAAGTATAGAAACTTCCAAGCTCCCACCCGACACTCATGCAATTAAAATAGACCCACTTAACATGGAAATCTTAAAATACGTTGCAAATCGTGAGGGCAAAGCTCGCAATCAGGAATGGACACCCGAAGACGTTATTAACTACTTCGTACACCACCGTTTTGAAAGAGGTGATGTAAACGGCGGTTTTAAGTCAGTTCCAGATAGCAAAATCAGAGAAATAAAGCAACTTTTAAGCGGAGAAGGAGAAGAATAATATGTTTTCAAAAATGATGTTAAAGTCGTTAATGCCTATGGTTGATAAGGTGTTAACCGATGAAAACGTAAGCAAAATATTCAAAGGTTTAGAAGACGAGTACCCAGTTGCACAGGGACACAAATTGCTTGGAACTATAACCAAAGAAAAGAACGACAAGGTTTATTTCTGTATTGCCGAAATGGACGTAAATATGAAAATAATTAAAGTTCACAAACAATGGAAACTTGTCGAGGGAATTAAATTTTTAATTGACAAAGCAAATGGAAGTAACGAATAATATAGTAAACGATGATGCTGCTTTGTGGTTTGCAAACCGCCACGAAAACGTTGAAATACAAAACTACGAAGCACCCAGCTTTGTCGATTTAGAACAAGACGACAAGCTGAACGACCTCGCTGATGCAGCCGATGTTCAGTCTGAAAAACTTACAAAAACAGAGTTAAACACCCAGCTTAATATGTTGGAGTTGAACAAACCAACAGCAAAAATAATCGTTCAACTAATGGACGTTTTAGTTCCTGTTGTTATTGTTTTAATTATAAAAGGTGCTGACAGTGAGGAGCTAAAACTCACACCCGAAGAAACACAAACTTTAACAGAAGCGTGGGCGTTGTATTTACGTGATTCTAATGTGCAAATGTCTCCAGGAATGGTACTGTTAGGAACTATCGGAATTATTTACGGCTCAAAGGTTGTGATTGCATTACAAACTGCCAAAGAAAATAAAAAAGCCGAGCAAGAAGAACAGGAACTAAAAGAAGCTGTTAAAGACGAAATTGTTAGAGAAATGGCACGTAAATACATGGCAGAGCAAGAAATAAAACAAAATAAAGATGAACCAAAAAAGGATTAGGAAAACGGAGTTAACCATATTGATAGGTACTAATGGTTCTGGCAAAACAACATTTTTAAGGAACGAAATCGTTGCCAAATCCAAGAGATGTTTGATTGTAACACCATATCACAGCGAGTGGAAAGAAGTACCCGCAATAAGCATTTCTGATATAAGAACCTTTAATGGTACTGCAAAAATCATAATGCCCGGCAGGTCTCAATCTAATGCACTTTTTACAGCTATTGCTAATAATTATAGTGGCGGTATTTTAGTTCTTGATGATTCTAAAATTTACATCAATAATTTTACTGACGAAAATATGGACTACATATATACATCACGCCGTCAATATGGTGTTGATTGTTATATAGTTGGACACGGATTGTCAAAAATTCCACCGGGAGCATTTACTCATCTTAGTTGGCTTGTACTTTTTAGCACAAACGAAAATTTTAGACGAAGGAGAGACGAATTAAACCCCGAAGACCTTGATAAAATAATTGAAAAACAACAATTAATCAAGAAAAAAGTAGAAGCTGGTAATCCTTATTATTATGAAATTATATTATTAGACCCACAAATCAGAGGCGAATATGTCAGACAAACCAAGCAGACTAAATAGTAGTAATATCACCAACAAGCCCCGCACTTTAAAGGATTTGGCAGAGTTTTACTCTGTTGATATTCGCACAATGCGGAGCTGGTTAGATTGTCCGCAATTAAAGCATGTATTAGATAATAAAATAGGTAATTATTTTTCTATAGCACAAATCAAAGAAATTATAGCACACCTCGACACACCATAATTCTAAGTTTTTAAAAACGTGCAAAATCGTACAAAAAAGCACAAAATCAGACAAAAAACGACAAAAACAGGCAAAAGTGATACAAGCCTGTTTTTTTTTTGTTGGAAATTGCCAAAAAAATAAAATATTTAATAATTAAAAACTTATAAAAATGAACGAAGAACACATTTCTAAAGCGATTAGAAATCAATTCAAATTTAAAATTGAGAATAAGACAGATAAAGTAAGAAGAGTTGCGATAATTCCTGCTTATTTGCAAAAACTAAATGCCTTAACAAGTAAACTAGAGGTGGTTA
>JALOAQ010000180.1 GCA_023228725.1 Bacteroidales bacterium
TTTTAAGCGACACAAAATTACAACTATGGGGCGAGATTTCGGTCAAGCCCCTTTATTTATTTTAAATTTTTTAATATTTTTGTCGGTCAGTAGTGAATTTATTTTAAACTTATAAGCCCTTGGTTTTAAAATCTAAATTTATATTTTCTGCTTGTTTTTTTTGTTTTGATAAATTGTTTAGTTTTGTGAAAATTTATTAGTAAATTACGTAAAATTATAATTATGAAACATAGTATTAGGTTAAATCTATGGACTTTTTAGGATGAAAAAGTATTCCTATTATTTAATTTTTTTCCCATTTTCATAAACCTCAACTTTGTAAGGTTCGTCACTTTCCATTTCATCATAATATTTCCATTCTCCATGTTTTAACCCATCTTTATAATGTTGAACTTCATATAAATAGCTTTCATAAACTACCCATTTTCCGTCTTTTAGTCCATTTTTATAATTTCCGCAAACACCATTTTCCCAAGCGTTTAAAACATACTGCCCGTGTAGTTTCCCGTTTTGCATTTGAAAAACCTCTTTTTCTGTTTGCCAATATTCCTTAACTTTAGGCTCTCTAATTGCTGTACCTGTATATGCTTGATTGTTAAAATAAAAAATATCATTTCTTTTTTCAAGAAGCTCAAAATCAATACCCACATTTAAACCTATCCAGTTTTCAAAATCTTCTTGGTCTCCAAAAGAGTTTGTGTAAGATTTAGGAATTTCAGAATTAGTTTTTTCAAAAATACCATCAGCTCTAAAATTGTAACTAAAGCTACAATCTCCACCTCCTTCATCATCTTGAATAATTTCTACAGAATTTGGCTTAAATTCAAGATATAAACTATAATCTTCACCACTGCAATTTGACTTAGCTTGAAATCTTGCTTTGTTGTCAGTAATAAAAGTTCTACCCATTACCTCGTCTATGTCTATATAAAAATAGTCTAGTGCATCATGACTTTTTGAAAGATAAAATACTATACTTGTATCGCTATCCGGAAATACCAACAATTGCCCGTAAACATCTTTTTTATTTATGAAATCTCCAAACTCATAAGTTCCCCCAATTTTAATCTCTGCGTTTTCATCTGTAATTATTTCTTTTTCTAAAGTTTCTTCTGTAGTATTGTTTTTTGCTTTTTCTTGACAACTATATGAAATTGCAATTAGAATTAAAATAATCAATAAATTTTTCATTTTTTTAAATGTTTTACTTAGTTTATAATTTGTTTTTTAAAGTAAATACTTACTTGTTATCAACAAACTCAATCAAAGCTAAAATTCTTTTTATACTTTCTTCTTTTCCTAAAATTTCTATAATATCAAATACATGTGGTCCTTTGCCTTCGCCCACTAAAGCTAACCTAAAAGGCGACATTAATTTTCCAAAACCAATTTCCTCAGTCTCTAACCAAGTTTTTACTAAATTTTCAATTTCTTGGGCATTAAAGTTTTCTTGATTTTTCAGAAGTTCTACTAATTTGTTTAATAATTCGCTCGTATCTTCTTTATATGCTTTTTTAAGAAATTTTTCATCATAAGTTTTTGGTGCTTGGAAAAAGAAAAACGACTCATCCCATAAATCATGAATAAAGTTTAATCTTTCTTTTAGCATTTCACAAATTTTCACAATAGGCAAAGCAGAATAGTTAATATTTTTTTCATCGAGAATTTTTTTATAGCTTTCCGCTATTTCTTCACCTGATTTTTGACTTAAATATTGGTGATTAAACCATTTTGCTTTGTCTGGGCTGAAACGGCTGGCAGATTTACCTACTCTATCAAGTGAAAATGCTTGAATAAGTTCGTCCATGCTGAATATTTCTTGTTCTGTACCTGGGTTCCAACCTAATAAGGCAAGCATATTTATAAATGCTTCAGGTAAATATCCATCTTCGCGATATCCTCTAAAAATTTCCTCGCCTGATTTCCATTGTATAGGAAAAACCGGAAAACCTAATTGGTCGCCGTCTCTTTTGCTTAGCTTACCTTTTCCACTTGGTTTTAGAATTAATGGAAGATGTGCAAATTTTGGTACAGTCCAGCCAAAAGCTTCGTAAAGCAAATAATGTAAAGCTAAAGAAGGCAACCACTCTTCGCCACGTATTACATGACTTATTTCCATCAAATGATCATCAACAATATTTGCAAGATGATAAGTTGGTAAACCGTCTGTTTTCATCAATACTTTATCGTCTAGCTCATTACTGTTAAATTTAATATCTCCACGAATTTCGTCATGTAATTCAATTATGCGGTTTTCGGGCATTTTAAAACGTAAAACATAAGGGGTTTTATTGGCTAGAAGTTCCGAAACTTCTTCTTTGCTAAGAGCTAAACTGTTTTTTAAGCTTTTTCGGGTTTCATAATTATAAACAAAAGTTTTTCCATTAGCTTCGGCTTCTGCACGCAACTTATCCAAATCCTCAGCACTGTCAAAAGCCATATAAACACTTTGGTTTTCTATTAGAATTTCAGCATGTCTTTCATAAATTTCGCGTCTGTTACTTTGTCTGTAAGGACCAAAATCTCCTCCTTCTTTTATGCCTTCATCAAATTTTATTCCACACCATTCCAAGGATTCTATAATAAATTCTTCTGCACCTTCAACAAATCGTGTTTGATCCGTGTCCTCAATTCTTAAAATCATTTTTCCACCTTTGCTTTTAGCAAATAAATAATTAAATAAAGCTGTTCTTACTCCGCCCATATGCAAAGGACCAGTTGGACTTGGCGCAAATCTTACTCTTACCATTTTTTATAAATTTTTAGATTGCAAATATAAGAATTGATACAATATTTTCAAACTTATAAGAAAAGGAAAATCCAATTATTTTGTTATTATGTATTAAGACTTAGATAAATTGTATTTTTTGTAAGTTCAATTAGTAAATGCAACTTTTAATAACATAAAAGATGCAAGCACAAGTAATAAATTTTTTTCAAAGAAAGAGATAGGAATTTTTCACCTATCTCTTTCCTTGAATGGGTAAAGTTTATTATCTTGCCGCCTAAGTCTCCCAAAATAAGTTGCAGGATGAAACATTTAACCAAAGAACAAAGATATCAAATTAAAGCAT
>JALOAQ010000181.1 GCA_023228725.1 Bacteroidales bacterium
TAATATTCAGCATTTTTTGGAAATAGCTTTAATACTTCATCAACATTTTTATCATTAACAAAACCAAGCACAAATCTTAGCTTTTTAAACTCAAGACTTAATAATTGTTCAATAGTATAGCTTAACCCCTCTTTGTTATGTCCTGTGTCACAGATTGTTAGTGGCTCGGTGCTTAAAGTTTCCCATCTGCCATGAAAACCAGTATTTTTTATAAGATTTTCTAAACCTTGTTTTACATTTTCATCAGAAATACAAAATCCTTGATTTCTCAAATTATCAACAGTTTCAAGTATTGTAACTAAGTTTTTTTCTTGGTATTTTCCCGATAAATTAAAATTTAAAGTGTAAGATTTATCACTTGTTTTTTTCTCCACCTCAAAACTTGAGTATTTAAGATTTGAGTTTAAAATTTTACAAGCATAATTATCTGATGCAAAACTTATTTTACTGTTCTTTTTTTTGGCTTTACTTTATTAACTTTAAAAACTTTTAACTGATTTACTCACTCATGATAGTTCGATTTTGTAAAGTATATTGCATAAAAACACATAAACCTATAATATTTTAAAACTTTAACAATTTATTAACAAAATAGTTTTGAATTTTCCAAAAAAATAATATCAATTTTTGTATTTTTGTAAAACTACTAATTATTATGAAAAGAAAAATTACTTTAGCAGTACTGCTTTGTTTATTTAGTGGTATTGCATTTAGCCAAAATACTCACATGGAGTATTATTCGAATGATTTCGATTTTTTAAGTTCTACTTTTCTCGTTAACAGCAACAGCTATGTAAATTATATGGTTGGTACGAATAATGAGAAACAACTTTTTGTTACAGAACTAAATTTTAGTCCTTACTTAGAACCTGTAAGTTCTAACTCTGTTTCATTTCAAATGCCTGATACTGTTTTTATAAAAGGAGGCTTTTTTGACCTTGACGATAATATAGTTGTGTATGGCTATATTAATCCTAATAAAAATGGTATAATTGTGAAAATTAATATGGATAACGGCTCAGCTGTATCCATAAAGTATATAACAAGTTTTAATGCTAATACTGAGGTTATTGATGGTTGTTGGAGTGAGCGACATGCTGGTGGACAAATTTTTAAAACTTATGATTTTGTTTATGCAAATTCGACATTTATGAGAATATCAAATGAGTTGGATTTGTCTTATTATCCTGCTTTTCGTAGGTTTCCAACAGGGAATATACGTTCTGTTTCGTGGGATAATATTAATAAAAAACATGTTGTTAGTGGCAATGTTAGTGGAAGTACGCCAGATAAAATACGTATTGGATATTTTGATAAATCTACAGGATTAATGCCATTAAAATTTTATGAATTAAGTATTCCTACAGGTTACACCTTTTCTATCGGTTCGCAACGCCATGTACTTTCCGACCAAGATAGTATTGTGTTTTTGTGTCAAGATTTTTATTTTCTACAACCTTATGACTATGCTGGGTTGTTAGTAAGCAAGGTAAACTATATATCAGGACAAGTATATTATAGTATAGCTTATCGATTTGGTGTTGCTAAAACTTGGGTATTAGATGCAACAAAAACATGTGACAACCTTTTTGTTTTAGGACATCATAATGGATTAGATACAATTGGTGCTTCAACTCAACCTTTTGAAAGGCGTTTTGTTGCTCAGTTTAATATGTATGATACAAGTGATTATATTGTTAAATTTATGTCTGACTATAATTTAATTAATATGCAAACACCTTGTCCTTATTATGTGGCTTATGATATGCGAAACACTCTTTATTTGAATAATATTACATATAATCCTAATTTTGAATCAGTTTGTGCCTCTGGGGCTGTAAACAATAAATCATATATAATTGAAACATATGATTTAAATTATGATACAGATTGCGACTCTATAAAAAATATTTTTGAACAAAGCATTCAGCTTGCACAACAGTCTTACAATCAGCAACTTGTGCCTCAGAATACATGGGGCAATACAAATCCTAATATTATATCAAATTATAGCACTATCTCATTTTCGAGAGATATAATTTGTCCTACCAGTAAAGCAATGCTTTACTTTCAAGAGCGTCGTATTAGCGAGTTGCAAAGGCGTAATGCAGAAAAAACATTTCAAAATAGAAATGTACTAAATACAAATACTGACATATTAATGCCTTCAGCACAAATAGAAATTGTAAATAATGACTATTTTATTTGCAAAAATTTTACGAGTAATTGTTATTTTAAGATATATGATTTAACAGGTAGGGTTTTAAACGAAGGAATAACACAAAATGAACAATTAAACAATATCTCAATTAATAAATCAGGTATATATATTATTAGCGTTAGAGATGCACAAAACCAATTAGTGCAAGAAAAAATAATGATTTTAAAATAATAAATTATGAAAATTAAAACATTAACACTTCTAATTATTTGTAGTTTTATAAATATTGGGGTGTTTGCTCAATTTGGTGGTGGTTCAGGAACAGAGCAAGACCCTTACCGTCTTTATACAAGCGCAGATATTTATGAATTGGCTGATAGCTTAGACTTATCAAATACTTTTACAGGCAAGTATTTTAGATTAATGAATAATATAGAAGAGCCTATAAATAGATTAGGTGTTAAAACTTTTGATGGTAGTTTCAACGGTGGAGGACATAGTATTAATATAGACATAGATGTAGGAAGTGGATGTCTGTTTACCACTATAGGTATAAATGGCATTTTAGATTCTTTAAAAATTGTAGGGAATACAAATAATTTTTTGGCGTTGGTCTGTTATAATGATGGAATAATACGCAATTGTATTTCTGATGTTAAAATTAGTCATCCTAATCAAGGTCCGTGTGTACATGGAATTTGTGTTATTAATAACGAAACAGCTTTAATTGAATCTTGTGTAAATCTTGCAAATTTTGAGAATGCCTATAGCCAAGAGTTAGGAAGGTTTGATATTGATTTGATGTCAGGTATTTGTTACCTTAATTCTGGTACAATTAGAAAGTGTATCAATAAAGGACATTGTTCTGTAAAAATTGGAGAAGTGGCGGGCATTGTT
>JALOAQ010000057.1 GCA_023228725.1 Bacteroidales bacterium
ATGGAATTAGCATATTTCGAGCTTCTTGGAAATGCTGAATTAATCAATTCTGTTGAAGACAATATTTTGGAAGTTTCAAAATCTGATATTATAAAAACCGCTCAAAAAATTTTTAAAGAAGAAAATCTATCTTGTTTGTATTACAAATCTAAAAACTTAATTTAATGCTAAATAGAAATATTCCACCACGCACAAAAAAAATAAAATCAATAAACTTTTGTTTTCCTGAAAAGCACAGTTTCCAAAATGGAATTAACACTTATGTTTTTAGTTCAGAAACAGCTCCAGTAATAAAATTAGATGTGATTTTTAAATCTGGAATTGAAAATGCTGAAAAAAAACTTGAACCCACTTTTGCTAATTCATTGCTAAAAGAAGCTCCACAAGGCATGACTAGCAACGAAACAGCCGATTTTTTTGATTATTACGGTGCTTATATTCAAAATTTTGTAACGAATAACACTTCTGGCTTAAGATTATTTGTTCCTAAAAAATATTTTTTTAATGTTTTACCAACTTTTGCAAACTTAATCCAAACACCTGCATTCCCAGAAGAAGAATTTTTAATTTTAAAAGAAAAAAACAAAGAATCTATAAAATTAAATTTAACAAAAACTAGATATACTGCCATGAAAGGCATAAATAATCAACTTTTTGGAGATTTTCATCCTAGAGGCTGGTTGCTTAGTCCAGATGATTCTGATTTAATTAATTTAAATGAAATAAAAGAATATAGTTTTAATAATTTTTCTTCTAAAAACTGTTCCATTCACATATCCGGAAGTGTGGATAAGGAAATTATAAAACAAATTGAAGAATATTTCTCAAAAAATTTTGGAGACACAAAAATTAAAAAAAATAAAAATGAAAATAAGTTTTCAACTAAAGATACTAGCAAATATTACCAAATCCCTAATGCTGTTCAGTCAAGTATTTATATGGCAAAAAATTTAGGGAAATTAAGCGATGAAGAAATTATTGACATTGGAATTTTAAATACGATTTTAGGAGGATATTTTGGTTCGAGATTAATGAAAAACATAAGAGAAGAAAAAGGCTACACATATGGTATTAACTCATTTTTAACTGATTACGACAATTGCACAGTTTTAAAAATCACTAGCGATCTTGCATCAAAATATGTTGACCCGACAATAAAAGAAATTTTTAACGAACTTGAGAAACTTGCAACAAAACCAATCTCCAACTCGGAATTAAATACTATAAAAAACTATATTAGCGGAGAAATTCTATCATCTATTGACGGAGTTTTTCAACATTCCGCTATTTGGGAAAAATTAATTAGTTCAAATCGTAATGAAAATTTTATCAATCAACAATTTGAAAGATTAAAAAATATCAGTGCTGCAGAAATTAAACAAATTGCTAACAAGATTTTTAATAAATCAGACTTTTATACTGCAATTGCAGGAAATTCAAAGTAAAATATGAATTTAGTTATTGGTATAATTTTAAAAATAAACAAAAATCATTGTTTTTTAATTAAAAATAAAATAATTAGCAGAATAAACTTCTCATATTCAAGGCATTATGGCACTATCGCTTAAAATTGTTAATTTTTTTATAATTTTATTTGTTTTATTTAAAAGTATTTTTGTATATTTGCAACGGTAAATTTATAATAATGAAAAAACTTAACTTATTAGTCTCATATATATTTTTAATCGTCAGCATTAGCTTTGCTCAACCTAACACAACACTTAGTCTATCAGCTAGTAATAATTTACCAGAAGGTAATAAAAATAAAAAAACTGAAACTAAAAGCAGTTTTGAGCTTAAATCAAATCCTTTAAACGAAAGTATAAGCATAGAGTTTAACACTTTAACAAATATTGAAAGCATTAAACTTATTAATAATTCATCTATAACAGTATTTGAACAAGGAAAATCTAGAGGTGTTCCAAATTCGGCAATTAATATTCCTATCGAAGATATGGAGTCAGGAACTTATTTCATTCGTGTTCAAACGGAAAATGGAATTGAAATTCAGAGAATAATTATTTCTAAATAATTAAATTTTACATCATTTCACTTCTAGACAGCAAATAACTGTCTTTTTTTATTAATTAGTATTTATACTAATCAACAAAATGTATTACTACTAATAAAATAACGTATTTTTAGTCTATTTTATAATTTTTAGTCTATTTAGTTTTGCAAAAACTATAGAATGACAAATTACTATAATTTACTTTTACAAGACATTAGATTTAAAGAAGGACTAAGTGCTTGCATGAATTGTGGAGTTTGTACTGCCATTTGTCCTGCTGCTGAGTTTTATAAATATGACCCCCGTCAAATTTGCAATATAGTTCAAACTCGTGATAATGAGAAAATTGAAGATTTACTAAAAAGCGAAACAATTTGGTATTGTGGCCAATGTATGTCGTGCAAAGCAAGATGTCCAAGAGGAAATGCACCAGCTTTAGTAATTTCTGTATTACGTAAACTTTCTCAAGAATTAGGTTTTTTTATAGAAAGTGAAAAAGGTCGGCAACAATTTGCAATAAAAAGATCTGTTGGAGATAATATTTTAAAAATAGGTTATTGCGTTCATGTAGATACCGTAGATCCAAAACTTCATCCCGAACAAGGTCCTGTATGGAAATGGTATTTTGAAAATGCTGAAGAACTTGCAGACAGAATGGGAGGAAACTATAATAAATATGGTCCCGGGGCATTAAGAATTATTGGTGAAAAAAACTTAGAGGAAGTGAGAAAAATATTTGAACTTACCGGAGGTAGTCAACTACACCAAAATATAGAAAATTTTTCAAAAGAAAAAGCAAAATTAACAAACACATCAATTGAAAACGAAGGTATAAACAATGAATATTATTTACACACCTATATTGAGAACTCCAATAAACATCAAAAATAGACTAAATGACAAAAAATAAACATTATTGGAATCAATACCAAAAAGAAATTGCCGATGACAATTATTTTTACGAAAGAAGTTGTATTCGACAATCTTTTTTTCCTGGTTCAGAAACCACTTTTTTAAAAATATTAAGAGAAGAACTTGGGAAAACCATAATTGACGACCCAAACCAACATACTTGCACTGGTATTGGCTATCATTCTGATGTAGTACCCTTCGACACAACGATGACAGTTTGTGCTAGGCTTTTTTCTTTAATGAAAGATGCAGGTTTCAAAAATTATGTACCTTCTTGTGTTACTTCGTTTGGTGTTTTTACCGAAGTTATAGAAACTTGGCAAAACTTTCCCGAAGAGCTTGAAAAAACAAGAAATTTCCTAAGAAAAGCTACGGGTAGAGAATTTGATATTCCAAATAACATAGTGCACCCTTCTGATATTATTTATAAATATAGAACTGAACTAAAAAACAAAATGAAATATCAATTAATTAATCAAGAAACAGGAAAACCATTAAAGGGAGTAGAACATATTGGTTGTCATTATGGTAAAATTTTTAGTAAACATGCAGTTGGTGGTGCAGAATTTCCACAAGTTTTGGCAGGAATGATAGAAGAATGGGGTGGCGAAGTTGTTGATTATCCCGAGAGAAGACATTGCTGTGGATTTGGATTTAGACAATACTTAGTTATGGCAAACAGAGGTTATTCTGTTGCAAATACAAAAAAGAAATTCGACTCAATGCAAGCTTACAAACCTGATTTTGTGCTAACTAACTGTCCTGGTTGTACAATGTTTATGGATCGTTGGCAATACACAATTGCCGAAATGGAAGGCATAACTTATGATGATAAAAAAATGGGGATCCCCGTATTAACTTACGAAGAACTTGCAGGATTGTTATTGGGCTATAATCCATGGGATTTAGGATTACAATTACACCAAATACAATCTGAATCTTTATTAAATAAAATTGGAATAAAATACGACCCTAAAGATAAATTTGTTGGTAAATCCGGAACTTTTTTAGGTGAACCAAATAAACCCGAAAAGCTTATTGTTGATTATGAAAAATAAATCTGTTATTATAATTGGTGCAGGTGTTGCAGGAATAGAAGCAGCAAATAATATTGCAGAAAACGGATATAATGTAACACTTATTGAAAAAGAAAACCTACTAGGTGGAAATTTAAAAAATTATGCCAAATTATTCCCCGACTTTTATGAGGCTGGCGAAGTAAAAAACAATTTAATCAACAAATTAAACTCAGAAAATATTAATGTCTATAACAATAATGAAATTACAGAATTATTTTTTGAAAACAATAAATGGCAGGCAGTAAATTCACAAAATCAAAAGTTTTTAGCCGATGCGGCACTGCTTACAACCGGTTTTACAGTTTTTGACGCAAAACGAAAAGAAGAATTAGGATACGGTATTTATGATAATGTAATAACATCTTTAGAATTTGAAAATATGTATAAAACAGGAAAAATTACTACTAAACAAGGTAATATTCCTGAAAGAATTGCTTTCTTAAATTGTGTAGGTTCTAGAGATGAAAAAGTTGGAAATCATTACTGTTCAAGAGTTTGCTGTATTAATGCTGTAAAACAAGCAAGTGAATTTAAAGAAATTTACCCTGATTCTCAAGCTTATTGTTTCTATATGGACATGAGGATGGCAGGACAATTTTACGAAGAACTTTACCGTAAATCTCAAGAAAAACATAATGTTATTTATATTAGAGGTAGAATTTCGGAAGCTGCTGCTACATTAGATAATAAAATACAAATAAAATCTGAAGATACACTTAGCGGATTACCACTAAAAATGACAGTTGATTTGCTTGTTTTAATGGTTGGGATAGAAGCCTCTATAGGAACTAACCAACTTGCGTCTCAAAACGAAATTAATGGAGAATATGGCTTTGCCAAAAGCAAGGGTTTGTATGGAAACGACAATATAACTAATAAAAAAGGATTGTTTTTAGCCGGTACTTGCAAAAGACCACTTACCATTCCTGAAACTATTGCCGATGCAAAAGCCGCTGCTAATCAAATCATTAAATATTTAAACCAAATATAATGAAAAACTGGGGTTTTAAAATATCACAAGCACGAATTATTGATCTCGACAAGGCAAACACAAAAATGTTTGAAGATTTATGTTTAAAAGTCCCCTCAGCTAAGCGATGCATTATGTGTGGTGGCTGTTCTGCAACTTGTACTGCTTCAAACCATACTAATTTTAATTTTCGTAATTGCAATTTAATGTTTAGAAGAGGGCAATTTGAAGGCTTAGCCGAAGAATTAGACAAATGTATGCTTTGTGGAAAATGTAAATTAGTTTGCCCCAGAGGTGTAAACACTAGAGCGATAATTTATAATATGAGAATTATTCTCAACAAAATGAACTATAAAAATATTGAATTATGAACTATAACAACTTTATAATTCCTTTCTGTCTTGGAGCTAGTTTATTGTTAATTATTATAATATATAAATTTGCAAAATGGCTAAGCAAACTAGATAAAAAACAAAAATATTTTGTAAAACGTAATTTTTTTAGTAAAAAATCTATTGCAGCAATAAACGAAGTCTTTCGCGAAGCATTAATACATAGAAATATTTATAGAAAAAACCCCCTACTTGGGTATATGCACATGAGTTTAGCTTTTGGCTGGTTTTTATTAATTGTTGTTGGTAAAATTGAAGCTTCTTTTTATGCCGGAAGTTTTTTCGAAGAACCTTGGCTTGCTATTTTCTTTAAATTTTTTGCACGCGAACAAGCTAATTTTTGGGTGGCAAATTTTTTCTCCTTTACAATGGATTTGCTTTTACTTATAGTGCTTAGTGGATTAGCGCTAGCAATTATTAAAAGACTAAAATCAAAAATATTAGGTATAAAAAAAGCAACTAAGCATGTGATTTACGACAAAATAGCTTTAACAGCTTTATGGCTAATTTTTCCTCTTCGATTATTAGCCGAAAGTTCAACTGCGGCATTAGTGCAAAATGGAAGTTTTCTAACTGGAGGAATTGGGGAATTATTTTCATTACAATTTGCTCAAAACGTTGAATTACCTTTATATTGGGCATATTCATCAGTATTGTTTGTGTTTTTTGTCAGTTTGCCTTTTTCACGATATATGCACATTCCAAGTGAAGTTGTATTAATATTTTTAAGAAAATGGGGAGCAAAAGCAGGTGAACAATATTCGGGACTAAGTGATTTCGAAATTAATTCATGTTCAAGATGTGGAATTTGTATAGATGCCTGCCAATTAAGCTTTTCAGCTAATATAAATAATGTTCAATCTGTTTATTTTATAAGAGATACAAGATATAAAAAACTAAACGACAATATCGCAAATAATTGTTTAATGTGTGGAAGATGTACAGAAGCCTGTCCTGTAGGTTTAGAATTAACTTTAATTCGTCAACAATTAAGAACAAAAACCGAAATTGCCGGCAAACACTATTATGATTATTGTGAAAATAAAAATAATAAAAACAAAACTGATATTATATATTTTGCGGGTTGTATGACACAGTTAACACCAAATATTATTATTGCCATGAAAAACATTTTTTCTGCAGCAAAGGTAAAATATTGGTTTATGGATGAAGATAAAGGTATTTGTTGCGGTCGTCCAATGCGTCAACAAGGGTTTGTACAACAATCTAAAGACTTAATTAGTAAAAACACAAAACTCATTTCTAAATCTGGAGCAAAATTACTTATTTGTTCTTGTCCTATTTGTTATAAATCTTTTAAAGAAGAGTATTCCTTAGACATTGAAATTATGCATCATAGCGAATATATTAAAATGTTAATTGATGAAAATAAAATCAAGCTTAATAAATCAGAGCTTAATATAGTTTTTCACGACCCTTGCGAACTTGGACGAGGACTAAATATTTATAAGCCCCCACGTCAAGTTTTAAGTAAAATTGGAAAAATTATTGACACGGAATTTAGCGAAAAGGATTCCCTATGTTGTGGAGGAAGCCTTGCTAACACAGTAATAGAACTCGAAACTCAATTAGAAATCAGAAATAAAGCTTTGGAAATATTAACAAAATCAAAACCAGATATTTTAGCAACTGCTTGTCCATTATGCAAAAAATCTTTTACTCATGCTTATAAAGGAAAAGTAATGGACATTGCTGAAATTGTTTCAAAATTTTTATATTTGCAAAATAATTCAAAAAAACAAGAAATTAAAGAAAAAGAAATTTTTTCAATATTAAAATAACATTTAAATAAAAATATTATGATTGACATTTTTGACAGATTAAAAGAAGCAAGAGGACCTCTAGGTCAGTACCAACAAAAAGCAGAAGGTTATTTTATGTTTCCTCAATTAGAAGGCGAAATTGAGCCCAGAATGAATTTTTTAGGCAAAAAAGTGCTTACTTGGAGTTTAAATAATTACTTAGGTTTAGCAAATCACCCCGAAGTACGCAAGGCAGATGCAGAGGCCGCTAAAAAGTTTGGAATGGCTTATCCTATGGGAGCAAGAATGATGTCGGGTGAAACTAAATACCACAAAGAACTTGAAGATAAACTTGCAAAATTTGTAAAACGTGAATCTGCATACCTTTTGAACTACGGCTATCAAGGCATGGTTTCCATAATTGATACTTTAGTTAGCAGAAAAGATGTAATAGTTTATGATTCCGAATCTCACGCTTGCATTATGGACGGAGTTTTTTTACATAAAGCCAAAGGTGGAAAATCTTATGTTTTCCCTCATAACGACATTGAAAGATGTGAAAGAATGTTAAAGTTTGCTACAAAAACAGCAAACGAAAACGGTGGTGGAATTTTGTTAATTACCGAAGGAGTTTTTGGAATGGCAGGAGACTTAGGAAATCTTGCAGAAATAGTGAAATTAAAACAAAAATATAATTTTAGAATTTTAGTTGACGATGCACACGGCTTTGGTACCATGGGCGAAACAGGTGCCGGAACTGACGAACATTTTGGATTACAAAAAGAAGTTGATATTTATTTTGCAACTTTTGCTAAAGCAATGGCAGGAATTGGAGCTTTCGTAGCTTCAGACAAAGAAATTATTGACTTTTTAAAATATAATATGCGTTCGCAAATTTTTGCAAAATCATTGCCAATGCCAATGGTTATTGGAGCTTTAAAAAGATTAGATATGCTTCAAAACCAACCTGAACACAAAGAAAAACTTTGGAAAATTGCTAAAGCTTTGCAAAAAGGATTGAAAGAAAATGGTTTTAATATTGGTAATACTGAATCGCCTGTTACACCTGTTTATTTTAGCGGTTCAGTTCCTGAAGGTACAAATGTTGTTGTAGATTTACGCGAAAATCACAATATTTTCTGCTCAGTTGTAGTATATCCAGTAATTCCAAAAGATTTATTAATGCTAAGAATAATTCCTACAGCTGCTCATACTTTAGAAGATGTTAACGAAACTATAGAAGTTTTCAAAAAAATCAAAAAGAACTTAGAAGCAGGAGTTTACAACACTGAAGAAATTAAATCAATGAAAGTCGAATAATGACTTTTTATAAATTATTTCAATTTTTCAAAGCGGTATAAAAAAAATATACTGCTTTGTCATTTTATAAAAATATAAAAAATATGAAAGAAGCAAAATATTATTTAAAATGCGTTAAATGTGAACACATTACCCAAGATTTTAGTGCATGGTTTGAACAAAACCAAGTTTGTCCCAAATGTGGCAGCAAACATTCTGAAGTTTGGTATAATAGCGACTACAAAGAACTACCACTAATTATGAAAGGTAATCCTGAAAATTTTTGGCAGTATTTTTATTATTTACCATTAAATAAACGTGAAAATATTATAACTCGAAATGAAGGAGCAATAGACTTACAAAAGTGGTGGTTTTTAGAAGATTTTGCAAAAGAAAAATATAATTTAGACCTAGAAATCCTTGTTTATCGCAATGATTTAAACGGCGGTACTGGAACTTTTAAAGATGTTGCTGCTGCTTTGGCCGCCAGTGTATTAAAAGAAAACGACATAAATCAATATTGCGTTGCTTCTACTGGTAACACTGCAACTTCTTACGCACGCTATCTTTCTATTGCAGGAATAAATTGCTCTATCTTTTTACCTGATAATGCTTTAAAAGCTTCAGAGGCAATGATTAGTGCTTTCGGACAAAATGTTTATAGAGTAAAAGGAGATTATTCAAAAGCAAAAGAAGTTGCGGCAGAATATTCAAAAAAACATAAAATTTTAATCTCTTCAGGAAATATAGACCCTCTTAGAGTTGAAGCAAAAAAAACAATGGTTTTTGAGTGGTTACGCCAATTAGGAAAAATGCCGGATGTTTATATTCAAGCAATTAGCGGTGGTACAGGACCAATTGCTATTGACAAAGGAGTTAGAGAAATTAAAGAGATTTTTCCGGATATTAAAAACCCACGCATGATAATGGTTCAACCTGATGCTTGCGACCCAATGACTAAAGCATGGGAAGAAGCTCAAGCAAAAGGATTCCCAAAAGGCTTTGAAAATAATTATCCAATTATTGATAATCCACAAACTCAGGTTCCAACTTTGGCAACAGGAAATCCTGCAACTTACCCTATTGTTTCAAAAATTATTGAAAATAATGGTGGAACTTTCATCAGAATGAAAGAAGAAAAACTCGCTGCAATAGGAAGATTAATAGCCTACGAAAGAAAACTTTTATTAGGACCTGCATCTGCAGTTTGCTTAGGCGGTTTTTTTGAAGCTTTAGAAAAAGGCTTGCTAAAATCTGGTGAAACTTTAATTATAAACATTGGCGAAGGTGTACGCCGTGCTCCGGAATTTGTTGAACAAATGATATACTCTTCAAAAGAAGTTTCTTCTGCTGACGAATGTAAACCTCATCAAATTGATTTTTACAGAAAACAGCTGTGGAATGATGTTTTAAAATAAAAAAAGTTTTTTAATAAAATGCTAAATTTAAACAATAAGATTGTTTGGATAACAGGGGCTTCATCAGGAATTGGTGAAGCCTGTGTTTATGAACTCGCAAAAGAAAAAGCCAAAATAATTATTACAGCAAGAAATAAAGACAAACTTGAAAAAATAAAACAAAAAAGTTTAGAACTTGGTGCTAGTGATTGTAAAGTACTAGACTACGACTTATCTGATATTGAAAATATAGAAAATTTAGTAGAACAGGCTAATTCCTTTTTTGGAAAAATTGATATAATGTTCAATAATGCAGGTATTAGTCAAAGAGCTTTAGCAGGAGACACTATTTTTGAAGTTGATAAAAAAATAATGGATATAAACTTTTTTGCTCCTGTTAAAATTTCTAAACTTTTATTAAAAAAATTCATAGAAAATGGTTCCGGTACTTTTGTTGTTACTACAAGTATTACAGGCAGATTTGGTTTTCCATTACGTTCTGCGTATTCAGCTTCAAAACACGCTTTATATGGATTTTTTGAAACTGTGCATGCAGAATATTTTGATAAAAATATAAATGTTGTTTTAGTTTGTCCGGGAAGAGTAAATACAAATATTTCATACTATGCACTTGAAAAAGACGGGACACAACATTCTAAACTTGATCCTGGACAAGCTGGTGGCATAAGTTCAGAAAAAGCTGCAAAAAAAATTGTAAAAGCAATAAAAAAACAAAAACCTGAAGTTTTAGTTGGCGGTAAAGAGTTGTTAATGCTTTATATTAAAAGATTTTTACCAGCTTTATCAAGAAAATTAACAAGAAAAATTAAACCTGAATAAATTTAAAACTATGGATAAATATATTATTAGCGGTATTCAACAAATTGGAATTGGAGTAGAAAATTTTTCAGAGGCTTGGAAGCATTATATTGATGTTTTCAATATGGACATTCGTATTTTGGAAGATGATACAGTAGCAGAATTAATGTTGCCATACACAGGTGGCAGTCCGCAAAAAAGACATGCTTGCATTGCTCTTAACATGCAAGGTGGCGGTGGTTTTGAAATTTGGCAATACTCTGAAAGAAAACCAAAAACAATAGATTTTGATATTAATTTTGGCGATTATGGTGTTATTGCAGCAAAAATAAAATCTAGAAATGTTGAACAAAGTTTTGAAGAATTTTCTAAAAAGAAAGATATACAAATTCTTGGGAATTTAAGCAAGGGAATTGATGGAAACAAAACATTTTTTATAAAAGATAAATATGGAAATATTTTTCAAATTATTTATGATAATTATATTTTACGAGATGAAAAAAGAAGCACAGGTGGTATAGTTGGTGGAATTATCGGAGTAAGTAATATTGAAAAATCATTAGTGGTTTATAGAGATATTTTAGGTTATGATAAAGTTCTAAGTGATGAAACAGGAAATTTCGAAGATATTTCTGGATTAAATTCAGGTAATCAAAAGTTCCGCAGAGTTTTACTTAGCCATTCAAAAGAAAGAAAAGGACCTTTTGCAAAAATGTTTGGGCAGTCTTATATTGAATTAGTTCAAGCCTTAGAAAGAAAACCACGTAAAATCTACGAAGGACGTTATTGGGGCGATCCAGGATTTATTCAAATTTGTTTTGATGTTAAAAACATTCCTTCATTACAAAAAAAGTGCGAAAGTCTTGGTTTTCCCTTTACAGTTGATAGTTCTGTTAATCCAAATAATTCTGAAACATTTGATATGGGAGAAGCTGCCGGTCAATTTACCTATATTGAAGACCCAGATGGAACTTTGATTGAACTAGTAGAAGCACACAAAATTCCTCTAATGAAAAAGTTTGGAATTTACTTAAATCTCAAAAAGCGAAATCCTGAAAAATCCCTGCCAATGTGGATGCTAAAAGCACTAAGATTTGGTAGAGTAAAAAAAGAGGATTTGTAAATTTTAGTAAATTTAATCTATTAACTACTTTTAATAAGTTTTTTTTGTTTTTATCTTTAAGTTAAATTATATTTGCACTAAATATAATTTGAAAACTTGTTGTTTAAAGATAAACTAATTTTTGCTGTAATTCCTGCATACAACGAAGCAGGAAGAATAAAAAAAGTCATAGACAAAACTTATGACTTTGTAAATCAGGTGATTGTAGTAAATGATTGCTCTACAGACAAAACTTTAGATGTAATTAAACATACAAAAGCCTGCTTAATAAATTTAGAAAAAAATAGTGGTGCCGGCTTTGCAACACGTATTGGTTGCGACTTAGCCATAGAAAAAGGAGCAGATATTATTATCACTATAGACGCTGATGGACAACATTGTCCCGAAGATATACCAAGATTAATTAATGAATTAATTTCAAAAAACTGCGACATTGTTTTTGGTTATAGAGAAAAAACTAAAGCAATGCCGAGATTTAAAAAAATAGGAAATAATTTCTTGATCTTTTTATGTAAAATTCTTTTTAATGTTAAAGTTCAAGATGCTTTAACAGGTTTTCACGCATTTACAAAACAAGCTTATCCAAAAATAAGATGGGAATCAGATAGATTTGGTTTTATTTTAGAATATATATACTCAATTTATAAACATAACTTGAATTACTCAGAAACAAAAGTGAAAACAATATATTTCAATAAAGAACACGGCATGAAAACAAAAGACGGAATTAAAGCAATAGTTTTACTTTTTATTTGGAAATTTAAAATGCCTAAATCATTTATTAAGTTTTTAAAATTAAAATAATATGGCTGGAATTTTTGGAATATATAATGTTAATAACTTAAGTAACAAAGTTTTATCAAAAACAGCAAATATTTTATTTAAAGAATCATTGACTAGAGCTAAAGAGATTTGTGAATCAGTTTATTGCGATACTGAAAATAATATTTATTCAAAAAAATCATACCAAAATAACCAATCTTTAAAAAAAGAATTTCAAAAATTAATTAAATCAAGTCATAATAAAAACATAAATATTCTTATTTCCCAATTAAATACCTCTAGCGAAATAGACTATTCTCCAAATATAAACTTAGTTTCAAAACTTAATAAAACCTTAGTAGCTTTTGACGGGATTATTTTAAACAATGAAACATCACTAAACGCCAATGAACTAATAAACAAGAACTTAGCCCAATTTAACAATAAAATTGAAGCTATAGAAACAATTTTAAAAAAAACACTAGGAACTTTAAATCTTGCAGTTTATGATATAGAAAAAGGAGATTTTTTTCTTGCCTCTAATATTGGTTCTTTACATTATATTATTAACAAAACCACAGGCAGTTTAATTTTTGCTTCTGAAAAAATATTTTTATATAAAGTTGTAAAATTATTGCGTCTTAAAATAAGCGACATAAAACAAGTTAAACCAAATAAAGTTCTAAATTTCAAGAGTTTAAAAATCGAAAATACAGGCAAAGAAAAATTATTTGATTTAAGTTCTAAGTTAAAAACAATCGAAACTCCTTTTATTAATAATTTAAAAAACTTAGAAAAACACAATTTTGATAATATCAAAACAAACAATATACAATATTGTAAAAACTGTATCTTACCCTCATCAGCACCTTTCATTAAATTTGACGAAGATGGAGTTTGTAATTATTGCACTAATCATAACAAAATAAAATTTAAAGGTTTTGAAGCACTAAAAGAAATAGCTGATAAACATAGAAAGTCTAATGGGGAAATAGATTGTATTGCTGCATTTAGTGGCGGCAAAGACAGTTCTTTTGGCTTGTATTATTTAAAAAATGTGTTAGGACTAAATCCAATTGCTTATACTTACGACTGGGGAATGATGACAGAAATTGGGAAAAGAAATCAAGCAAAAATTTTACAAAAACTTGAAATAGAGCATATTATAGTTTCAGCTAATCATGAAAATAAAAGAAAAAATATTAGAAAAAACATTTTAGCCTGGTTAAAAGATCCTCATCCTGGTATAGTTCCATTATTTATGCAAGGCGACAAACAATGCGAAATGTTTGCTGATAAACTTAAGAAAAAATATAACATTGACTTAATGTTTTACTTTAGAGGCAATGAGTTGGAAATTGATGAATTTAAAGCTGGGCTTGCAGGAGTTGACAATCCCTATCCACAGGGGGTTTTGCAAAACTTAGTAGCTTATAATAAAATAAAACTTCTTATATTTTATATTAGCAGATATTTTAGAAATCCGGCACTTTTTAATAAAACTCTAAGCGAAAGTATAATTGCTTTTTATTCAACCTATATACAAAAACATGAATACGAATTTTTATGGCATTATATCCCTTGGGAAGAAGATAAAATATTAGAAATTTTATTAAAAGAATTTAATTTTGAACTACCAACTGATACAAAACAAACATGGAGAACAGACGACGGGAGTTCTGCATTTTACAATTTTATATATTACACGGTGTTAGCTTATACCGAAAACGATTCTTTTAGATCAAGACAAATTAGAGAAAATTTAATGCAGCGAGAAAAAGCAATTGCACTTACAAAACAAGAAAATAAACTTAGATATGAAACTTTAAAATGGTATTTTGATAGTTTAAATCTTGATGGAGACTATGTTTTAAAAGAAATAGAAAATAAAATTATTAGAAAATATGAACTTTCTAAAAAATAAAAGAAAATTAAAAATTACATTTTTTGTAAGCATATTTTTACTTATAACTAGTTTTGGCAGTGTATATATTAATAGTATAAATATTTATGAAGACTTTTGTCTTAGTATTTATCAAAATAATGTTGACGTTTCAGATGAATATAAAATTACAGGAATAAGTTTTTTAAATAGAAAACATGAACTAAAATATTACAATAATTCTTGGAATAATAAAAACTGGTTTTTCAAACAATTATTAGTGGAAAAAACTACAAAAAACAATTATGATAATATTGAATTACACTTTAAGTTTAATAAATCTGATAGTTTTATTTTAAGTATTCCGGACAATGAGTACTTTATGGTAAACTCTAACCATAAAAACACCTCTTTTCTTGAAAAAACTAATGAAATTTATCCGCTGAGTTTAAAAAGCATATATGATTTAATTCTTATTATTACTGCTTTAACACTTATTTACTTAGCCTTAAAAAATCAAAAACAAGATAAAACTTTCCATTTAAGAATGCTTAAAGCTACAAGGCAAATTGTATTTCTTGCAATAATTTCATTTGGGATTTATTATAGATTTTCCAACCCCTTAGACATAATTTTATCTCATGATTACCTCGGACATATTAGACCAATAAGCAAATTTTTAGAAAGCGCTAGTTTCGACCATCATGAATGGGCATATCCCTACCCGATTTTTGCAATTACAATTATTTCTATTTTCAAAAATATAAATGCGATTTGTCCAATACAACATATAATTTCAGTATTATCAATGATTTTATTTTTTATTTATTTAGAAAAGCATTTTAACAAAAATAAAGATAATTTTACTTTTCAAATAGTATATACAATTGCTGTTAGTTTTGTGTTTTATTTACTTGCTTTTGATGGCAATTTTATATTTTTTGAAAAAACTTTACACCACGAAGCATTAATTATCCCCGTTAGTTTATCAGTTGCTTATGTAATTCTTAGATATTTAAACAATAAAAGTATTTTAAACTTTTCTCTATCAACAATAGTTTTGTTTTTGAGTTGCTTATTAGAATATAGATTTACAGTCGGTTTTATAAGTGTTGCTTTTATTTTATTAATTTTACAAATAAAGAACACAAAAAAACCAAAAATAAAGAAAGTAATCATAAATATTTCCATTAGCCTTATTACTTATCTAGCAGTATTCTTACCTGAATATTATTTAATTAATAAATATGATAAACTTGCAAACAGCTTTGCATACACTGAATTTGTTTTTTCAAATGCTAAAGCAATACAAAAAATAATAGAAAAAGGAAAATATGTGGATGAATATTTTGACACTACATATTTTGCTCCTGCAATTGAAACGACAATAAATGATAGTAAACCCTTTAATAAAAAAATATTGGGATACGATTTTGATTACCTTAAATATAGCATGATTGTACCCAAACTACATACTTATATTACAAATGATTTCAAAGAAAATGGATATCTGGACAGTGCTTATAATTATATAAAAAATAATCCAAACCATACTAATTATTACAATAATTATTTCAAACAATGGGCATATTTAATTATACAAGAAGAGCCGGTAGAAGTATTAAAAAAAACAAGCAAACAATTTATGGAAGCAACTATATTTAATAATGTGGGTTATTTAGGCTATCCACAAGAATTTCAAATTACAAACCCAACTTATGAAAAGTATATTCAAATTAAATATTTAAGCAATAATTATAAATTTAAAACAAACAAAACCTATAATTTAAAATTGCCTACTCAACGCTATTTACACATAGTAAGCATAATTCTTAAAATACTTGTTTTCCTTTCTTTTATTTATTTATTACTAAGAATTATAAAACGAAAAATTAACTATTTCTTATTTTTTATAAGCTTAATTGTTATTTGCACAATTATTGCAATTTCAATTTTGCATAATTTTGCAATTCTACGATACTTGCAAACTATTTTGCCTTTTGCCTTAATATTAATTCTTTTTAGTATTACTGAAATTACACAAAACTTAACAAGCAAAACCAAATCTTTTCCTCATAATAAAAATTCATAATTTATTAATTTATTAATAAAATAGTTTTATATTTGTAAAGCTATTTTAAAAATAATGAAGAAAAGGATAATTGTTACCGGAGGAGCTGGATTTATTGGGAGTAATCTTTGTGATTATTTACTAAACAAAGGAAATGAAATTATTTGTATAGATAATTTTGATGATTATTACCCTTGTGAACAAAAGCAAAACAATTTAAAACAAGCACTTAAAAATCCAAATTTTACTTTTATAAAAGAGGATATTAAAAAAACTAATAAACTTGCAGAGCTTTTAACCGGAAAATTTAATGCTATTATTCATTTAGCCGCTAAAGCCGGAGTTAGATATTCAATTAAAAACCCAATAGGCTATGAAGAAATAAATGTACAAGGAACAAAAAGCATTTTGGAATTAGCAGTAAGAAAAAATATCCAACAATTTGTTTTTGCTTCATCATCAAGCATTTATGGCAATGCCCCCACTCCATTTGATGAAAATTTTAAAGAATTAAAACCTATTAGCCCATATGCTCAAACAAAATTATTATCCGAGAAAATTGGAAAAGAGTATTCAGAAAAGTATAATTTAAACTTTATTTCATTAAGATTTTTTTCTGTTTATGGACCAGGTTTGCGACCTGATTTAGTTATGAATAAAATTGCAAATGGCTTGTTTAAAAACGAAAACCTAAAAGTTTTTGGAAACGGAAATACAGCACGCGACTATACTTATGTCGATGATATTATTTTTGGAATTGAAAAAGCATTAGATTATAAAAATACAAATTTTGAAGTTTTTAACCTTGGAAGCGGAAATCCAATTAAATTATACGAAATTATAAATATTTTTGAAAAAGAAACAGGAAAAAAACTGAAAATTGAAAATATTGCTCCAATAAACGGAGAGTCTGAAATTACTTGGGCAAATAATAAAAAAGCAAGTGAACTTCTTAATTTCCAAGCTACAATAAATATAGAACAAGGAATAAAAAAATATTTAACTTGGTACAAAAGCCATTGTTTATGAAAAAAACTATAAAAGCAAATAATACTCAATCTTTATTTAGTTACCTAAAATTAATTTGGGATTATAGATTTTTTTCACGTTCACTTGCAATGGGCGAAATAAAAAATAAGTATGCAAAAACATATACCGGCATTTTTCTTTCCTTAATTCAAAGTTTAATTGGATTAGCAGTTTATTGGTTAATTTTTGGTATAGCAATAAAAATTGAAACAGGAAATATTCCTTATCCTGTTTTTGCCCTACCTGGTATAATTATCTGGCAATTTTTTTCATATTTAGTAGGAAATTCAAGTGGTGCTTTAATAAATTCTGAACACCTGATAACAAAGCTTTACTTTCCTAGAATTAATCTAATATTATCAAAAATTTTACCTGGATTAGTGGATTTAGCTGCAGGTTTAGCATTATTTATCATATTATTTTTAATATTTGGTTTAAAACTT
>JALOAQ010000163.1 GCA_023228725.1 Bacteroidales bacterium
GTTGGACTTATTTATACTGCCTCGCCTAAAACTTTTTAAACGAGGGTAAATACTCAAAATCATTTTTGCAAAGCCTCCAAATTGAAATAAGAACAAATTGCTGTAAGCCGATGATTCTGTGTGTGTGTGTGTGTGTGTGTGTGTGTGTGTGGTAAGCCTAAATACAATAAAGTCTTTAAGTTTATTAAAGTAAAATTTACACTATTTTTCACATACAAAATCATCTCGCTTTAAATATACAAAATTAAATTTATTAAATACAAAAACCATGCCAAAACAGACAAAAACAGACGTTTTAATTTTAAAAAAACGTAAAAATATAAAATTCAGCTGATTTTATTAATTAAAAAAGTTCGAGTTTTAAAAGTCGAACCGATTTGATGACAAAAACGAAACTTTTTTTAAGAATTTACGTATAATCTAGAATGGGGATGTTGGTTTTGCGAAAAAGTGGGGGTTTTGGCGGGATTTTTGTTGCAAAGCAAAACAAAAATCATGACAAAACAGACGGAAAGAAAAATTAATTTCACAAAAAAAATGTAAATACTTTAAAGCCAGTTTTTAAATATTATAGTTGGACAGTTTTGGATTATTATATACAGCGAAATGCAAAGAAGTTAAAATTAGTGTAAATTAGTGTAATTAGTGGTTGTTTCCCTTCGAGTTTTGAGCGTAGCAAAAAACGAGAAGCCCTATCAGTGTAAATTAGTGCTTGTCCATCTTCGAGCATTGAGCGTAGCGAAATGCGAGAAGCCAAAATTAGTGTAAATTAGTGTAATTAGTGGTTGTCATCTTCGAGTTTTGAGCACAGCGAAGAACGAGAAGCCCTATCAGTGTAAATTAGTGCTTATCCATCTTCGAGCATTGAGCGTAGCGAAATGCGAGAAGCCAAAATTAGTGTAAATTCGTGTAATTCGTGGTTGTTCTCCTTCGAGTTTTGAGCGAAGCGAAAAACGAGAAGCCGTATCAGTGTAAATTAGTGGTTGTCATCTTCGAGTTTTGAGCACAGCGAAAAACGAGAAACACTTTCGACTTTACAGACTTTCAACTTTATAGACTTTATAGACTTTCGACTTTATAGACTTTTTTAGTGCGAAGCGAAAAACTACTTACTACCCTCCCACTCTATTTGCTGCATTTTTTTGTTTTCAAAAATACTTAGCAAAAACTTTCCATTTTCTAATGGATAAATTGCTGTTTTATTTTCTATAATTTGTTTAGTAAGTTTGTTTTTATTAAGAAAATCAAAGTCTAAAGAAATTTCGTTCAATTTTTTTTTCTTTTCTTTTTTATCTAAAATATTACACCAAAAACTTGAAGGACGAGCAGAAAAGTTTGAATAATAATCATCCCTAAGGCTATTTTTTGCATCTATATTTTTTGATTCTAAAAAAGAATTAAAATATGAAAATAAATCTTCAAGTTGATAAGCAAAATGAGGTAAATTATTTTTATTATAAAAACTTGCAATTTCATCAAAAAGTTCAAAATACAGATTTTTATATTCTTTACTCATCAAATGTTTCATTGTGTTGGGAAATCTTCCACTATTCCAAAATTTTTCTAAAGCATGTTCGGCATCATGAATTCTTTCTAACTCAATTTTAGATAAAAACTTATTGCTAATTATTTGATAAGGGGGATTTTCATCATATTTATACTCATACTTATCCGCATTATTTCTCAAAGCAGTCCCTCTTAACATTTTCAAAAATCCAAGCTGAATTTCTTTTGCTCCAAGCTTAAAAACTTCGTTAAAAGATTTTACAAAAAGCTCAAAACTCTCATAAGGCAAGCCAGCTATCAAGTCTAAATGCAAATCAATTCTTCCTCCTTTTATTAAATTTGTGACATTTTTCTCTAAAAGTGAAAAATCTTGTTTTCGTTTAATTGCAAGATTTGTAGCTTCGTGAGTAGATTGAATGCCTATTTCAAATCTGAAATATTTTTCTGGAGTATTCTTATTTAAAAAATCAATTGTTTCATCAGTTAACAAATCTGCGTAAACTTCAAATTGAAAACTTAAATTTGGGCGATAATTTTTTAATAAGAAATCAAAAACAAAATTTGTATGAGCTTTATTCAAATTGAAAGTTCTGTCTAAAAACTTAACTTGTTTTGCGTCAGTATTAATTATATATTTTAAATTTTCAGCAATATATTCTTTAGGAAAATACCTAACACCACTTTCTAATGAAGACAAACAATATTGGCATTGATAAGGACAACCACGAGAAGTTTCAAAATAAACCAAACGATTTTTCAAATCTTTTTTATCTATTTCTAATTGATAAGGCGAAGGAAAATCAACAAGTTTTTCTATATTTGCCTTAGCGACTTCTTTACTAATTTTTTCTTTTGAAGAAACTGCAGGGATATAAATATTTTCATTAATTTGAATAGAAGTAAGCAAGTCTCCCAAAACAAATTCACCTTCTCCACTTACAACATAATTTATATCCCAATTTTTAATAAAAAAATCAGGTTCATAACTTACTTCAGGACCACCAAGTATAATTATTAATTTTGGATTTTGTTTTTTCAAAATTGAACACAAATCTTTAGATTTAGCAACATTCCAGATAGAAACACTAAGTCCAAGAATATCACAATTAGTTTTTAAAATTTCTTTTACAATTATTTCAAGTTCTTCTTTAATAGTAAATTCTCTAAAAGAAATATCAAATTTATCTTTATTTACAACATAAAGCCAACGTAATGCCAAAGAAGTATGAATATATTTTGCATTTAAACTTGCAAGTAAAGTTTTCATTTTAAAAAATTTTTACAAAAATATACAAATTTATTAATCAAAATTTTGTCAGATTTTAAAAACTTTGAATTTTGCCAACAAATCTAAGGATTTATTATTTAAAATAATTTAAAAAATATTAATTTAAAAATTTAATTATGAAAATTGATTTAAAAAAGTTTGCAGAAAATGTTTCAGAAAACTGTGTTAGCATAATATTGAACACGCATAGAACAAGTCCTGATAACAAAAAGGATTCTATAAATTTAAAAAATTTAGTAAAAGAGGCAGAAAACCGTCTTTTAGCTGATGAGAGCAAACGAGATGCTCAATTTTTAATAAAACGCATACGCGAACTTGAAGCTAAAATCGATCATAGCAAAAATTTAGAAAGTTTAGTAATTTTTGTAAACGAAGAAGTTGCCGAATACACACGCCTTCCCATTTCGGTTGAAGACAGAGTAATTATTGACGAAACTTTTGCTACCCGAGATATAGTAAGAGCTTTGCGTACAAATACAAATTATTTGGTTTTAGTGCTTAGCCGCCAAAAAGTTAGACTAATTGAAGCAATTAACGACAAAGTTGTTAGAGAAATTGGAAAACCTTTCCCTATTGAAAACACAAAACTTTATTCGACTAACAGAGCAGAACAATCAAACGCAACAAGACAAACAAACTTAGTTGCTGAATTTTTTAATAGGATTGACAAAGAAGTTAATAAGCTAAGAAAAGAAAATCCTATTCCAGTTTTAATTTGCTCAGAAGAATCTAATTATAATGAATATTTAAAAATTGCAGATGAAAGAAACAGTATTTTCGACACATATTTGAATCAAAATAGAATTGAGCAAAAAGCCCATCATATCATTGAGGAAGCTTGGAAAATTGTTAAAGAATATACAGAAAATAAAAATAAGTTAAGAAAAGAAGAACTTAAAAAAGCTGTGGGAACAGGATTGTTTTTAGCTGATGTAAACGAAATTTGGAAAGCTGCTAATCAATCAAAAATTCAAACTTTATTTATAGAAGAAAATTTGTTCCAGCCAGGCTATATGAGCGAAGAAAAAATCACTTTTGTACCAGAAGAAGAAAGAACTAAAAAAGGAGTTGTAGATGATATTTATGACGAAATTATAGAAAAAGTTTTAGAAATGAACGCTGATGTAGTATTTTTACCTAAAGATGAATTAAAGGATTTTGCTGGAATTGGAGCAAGTTTAAAATATTAAATATTGAATTTCTTCCTTAAATTTCTTGCTAAAGTTTACAAAACTCTTTGTTTTTAACAAAACTAAAATTATTTTAAATATTTGTTGTTATATTTTGTATTATTATTTTGTAAGTTTGCAAACTAATGAAAAAAGGGCAAGTAATACAGAGTACAGGTTCCAAATATTTAGTTGAACTCGAAAACAAAATATTTGAATGTTCTATTAAAGGTAGGCTAAGGCTCGAAAATTCGCGCGAAACAAACCCGGTTGCAGTAGGTGATTTTGTTGAATTTGAATTAATTTCTGATACTGAAGGAGTAATTAGCAAACTTGAAGAAAGAAAAAATTGTATAGTTAGAAAATCAACAAATTTATCTAAAGAGTCACATATTATTGCTGCAAATATTGATCAAGCAGTATTTATTCATACTCTGAAAAGCCCAGAAACTACCACAGTTTTTATGGACAGATTTTTGGCTGCAGCAGAATCTTACAGTATTCCACCATTAATTATTTTCAATAAAATTGACATTTATAACAAAGTAGAAATTGAAGAAGTTGCCATGTTAATGGCAATTTATGAGGATATTGGATATAAAGTAATTGCAAGCTCATTATTAAAAAATCAAAATATTGAACTAATAAAAGAAGCTTTAAAAAACAAAGTTAATGTAATAGCTGGACACAGCGGAACTGGCAAATCTTCATTAATAAATGCAGTAGAACCCGGATTAAATTTAAAAACTGCAACAATTTCTAAAACTCATTTTACCGGTCGTCATACCA
>JALOAQ010000084.1 GCA_023228725.1 Bacteroidales bacterium
CACAACTTTTGCAGCAATGCACAAATTATCTTTTGGCGGTTCTATAATTGACACTCCAGGCATTAGAGCATTTGGTTTAATTCATTTAAAAAAAGAAGAAACAGGACATTATTTTCCTGAAATTTTTAAAATATCCCATAATTGTCATTTTGGAAACTGTTTGCACATTAATGAGCCAAATTGTGCAGTAAAACCAGCTGTTGAAACAGGAGAAATTGCGTATTCACGATATTTATCGTATTTAAACATAGTTTTGAGCCAAGAAGATAAGCATAGAGCCAAGGAAGTTTAAGCAATAAAAAAAAGAATTTTCTTAAATATTTCTTAAACATATAAATAATCAAAAAAAAGCTGTACTTTTATACTCAAAATATTTAAAATTAAATTTTATGAAGAAAATCTTTTATGTATTTATCATTTTAGTTGCGGTATTATCGTGTAAAGACAAAAGTTTGACTAAAAAAGCAAACGATTCAAATGGTTATAAATACGAATATGTTGAAGGCGATCCAACAGGAGCCAGAATTTACACTTTGAATAATGGTTTAAAAATTTATTTATCAGTAAATCAAGACGAACCGCGTATTTCTACTTTTATAGCCGTAAAAGCCGGAGCAAAAAATGATCCACGCGAAACCACAGGATTAGCTCATTATTTTGAACACATGATGTTTAAAGGAAGTTCAAAAATAGCAAGTTTAGATTGGGAAAAAGAAGAACCTCTAATTCAAGAAATTTCTGATTTATTTGAACAAAGAATAGCCACAAATAACCCGGAAGAAAAAGAATTGATTTATGCAAAAATTGATAGCGTTTCTCAATTAGCTTCACAATACGCTATTGCAAATGAGTATGATAAAATTTGTTCTTTACTTGGTGCTACTGGCACAAACGCATGGACATCTTACGAAGAAACTGTTTATGTTAACGAAATTCCTTCAAATGAAGTTGAAAGATGGCTAATAACTGAAAGAGAAAGATTTGAAAACTTAGTTTTAAGATTATTCCACACAGAATTAGAAACAGTTTTCGAAGAATTTAATATGAGCCAAGACAGAGATGCGAGAAAAGTAAGTTTTAAAGTTATGGAAACACTGTTTCAAAAACATCCATACGGCGTTGCAGTATTAGGAAAAGCTGAACATTTAAAAGACCCAAGCATGGTAAATATAATGAATTTTAAAGCTGATTATTATGTTCCTAATAATATTGCAATTTGCATGTCAGGTGATTTAGATATGGAAGAAACTGTAAAAATGATTGATAAATATTGGGGAGATTTGGAAGCAAACCCAAATATTCCAGAATTTACATTTGAAAACGAAGACGAAAGAACTAAGATAGACAAATTTGAAGTTTTTGGTCCTGAAAGGGAATTTCTGACAATAGCATACCGTACACCTAATAATAAATCTAAAGAGGCAAAATATCTTGATTTAATTTCACAAATTTTATCAAATGGAAAAGCCGGTTTAATGGATTTAAATCTAGTGAAAAAACAAAAAGTAATGTCAGCTTATTCTTACGCATGGGCAATGAACGACTATGGACTTTTCCAAATGGGTGGTTCGCCAAGGGCTAATCAAAGTTTAGAAGAAGTTGAAACTTTACTTATGCAAGAGCTTGACAAAATTAAAAAAGGAGAATTTGATGATTGGCTAATTGAAGCAATAGTTAACGAAATGAAATTAAATAGAATAAAATCTATTGAAGGAAATTCTGTTGCTTATTCTTTTGTAAAGAATTTTATTAGCGGTGAAGCTTGGGAAGACTGGGTTTTTGAAATTGATGAATACGAAAAAATCACTAAGCAAGAATTAGTTGATTTTGCTAATAAATTTTTTATTGAAAACTACATAGTTGTGTATAAAAAAATGGGCGAAGACAAAAATGTTTTCCATATTGAAAAACCAAAACTTACAGGTTTAAATATTAATAGGAATGCAGAGTCTGATTTTGTAAAAGAATTAAAAGATAAAGAACCAAAAGAAATTTCGCCGGTATTTATTGATTTTAAAGAAAAAATCAAAACTCAAGAAATTGTTAATGAACTTGAATTTAATTATATCAAAAACCAAAGCAACGAGCTTTTTAATTTGTACTATATTTTTGATATGGGAAGAAAACACAATAAAGAATTACCTATTGCCATAAATTACATGAAATATTTAGGTACAAAAGACAAAACACTTGATGAGTTACAAAAAGAATGGTATAGATTGGGAATTAATTTTAATGTATTTGCCGGAGAAGATAGATGCTATGTGAGTATTTCGGGTTTAGACGAAAATATTGAAGCTTCATTAAAATTAATGGAAGAAATTTTCGCAAATTTGGAAAGCAATCAAGAAGTTTATGATGAGTACGTGAACGGTATAATTAAATCTAGAAATAACAGTAAATTAGATAAGAACACGATTTTATGGAGTGGATTATACAATCATTCTATATATGGTAAAAATAATTCATTCACCGATATTTTGTCTGAAACCGAACTAAGAGAGTTAAATCCTGAAGACTTGACAAATATTATTAAAAATCTTTTAAGCTATAAGCACAAGATTTTTTATTATGGACCAAGTGAAGATAGCAAAATCATTAATTTAATAAAAGCAAACCACAATATATCAGGTAATTATAAAGAAATTCCTCCTGCTACAGAATATATTGAAAAAGAATTTAACAAGCCTGAAATTTTATTTGTAAACTACGATATGGTTCAATCTATGATTGCTGTAGTTTCAAAAGACGTTAAATTTGATAAAAATTTAATGCCAATTGCAAAATTATTTAATGAATATTATGGAGGTTCTATGTCGAGTATAGTTTTTCAAGAAATTAGAGAAGCAAAAGGATTGGCTTACTCAAGCTCGGCAGGGTACAGACAAGCAGGCGAATTAGGAAAATCTAATTATGTGTTTGGTTTTTTAAGTACTCAACCCGACAAAATGAAAGAAGCTTTAGACGCATTAACAGAATTATTAAATAATTTAGCTTTATCAAACGAAGCATTTGCAAACTCAAAAGATGCTATTATCAAACAGATGAATACAGAAAGAATTATTAAATCTAATATTTTCTGGACATATGAGTCTAATAAAAAACGTGGCATAGATTATGATAATAGAAAAGATATTTACGAAAATATTCAAAAATATGAATTAGCAGACGTAAATAAGTTCTTTGACGATCACATTAAAGGTAAGACTTACGATATTTTAATAGTTGGAAACAAAACTAAGATAGACTTTAATTTACTGAAAAATTATGGAAATGTAAGAGAATTAAGTTTAGAAGAAGTTTTTAATTATTAAAATATAAAATAACAGGATGAATAATAAACAAAATATTTAGCATTTTGTTATTGGAATTACAAAATAATGTATAAATTTGCAAAAAATTATTTAAATTTAAAATAAATTGAAGTTTAATTAAAATTAATAAAAATTATGAGAACAGTAAAAATTTTATTGGCAGTATTTGTCGCAGTGGTTATTTTCAACAGTTGTAACAAAGAGTATGCAGAACCAAAATCACTTGGACACCTGACAGATTGTCTCAATTAGTTGAAATGGACAATGAAGATACTTGGAATCAAACTTTAAACATTACTTTTGAAGCAGAAGCAGGTATTAAAGAAATTAAAATTTGGAAAAATATTTATCGTAATGGACAAGCTGGTCCTACAGCTGAATTAATGGAAGCTCCAGAAGGTTACGAAGGCTTAACAAGTTTTGATTATACATTTGCAACAGAGCATAGTTTAGATGACTTTACAGGCGGAATCTTAAAAATCACTTATGAGTTTGAAGTTACAGACGACAGCGAAGATATGCAAACTACTTCAAGAGAATACGCTTTCTTTGTATGGGAAACTAATTCGGTTACTTTTAAAATAACTGATGGCGAAGAAAATGCGATTGAAGACGCTAAAGTTACTTTAGGAGAAGAAGTTAAAACAGCAGCTCCTTACGTATTTTTTGTAGTTGACGGAACTTACGAATATACTATTGAAAAAGAAGGTTTCCAAACTATTACAGGAGAAGTTGTAGTTGATGGCGAAGATGTTGAAAAAAATATTACTCTTTCTGCAAACCTTTTATCTGATTGGTCTGAAGATATTCCACTTGCACTAGACGGTCAAACAGGTTGGGCTACTTATAATGGAACTGTGATAGGAACATACAAAAACGAAACTATTGGTTTTGCTTTCACTTATACAGATGAAGGAATTGTACGAGTAACTAAAACTGATAACGCTTCTGGTTGGGTATTAGTAAACGAAGAATTAACAACAACAGATGCTTTAGTTGACGCTTATAATAATGGTACAGTTATTTCTAGTTATGACTTACCATACGACCAACACAAAGCTTATGAACTTCGTTATTTTGTATCAAAAGTTGGTGATGACTATTTACTAGTGAAATATGTTGCTGGACACCGTGATACTACTACAGGAAACGTTGTTGTATTCCAATACAAAAACTAATAAGAAACTAAAATATTTTAAAGCCGCTTTATGCGGCTTTTTTTTATTAAAAAAATAAATTAAAATAAATTTGGTTTTCAATTTTATTTGATTTATCTTTGCACTCACATTGCGGGGTAGAGCAGTTGGTAGCTCGTCGGGCTCATAACCCGGAGGTCGCAGGTTCGAGTCCTGTCTCCGCTACAACACAAAAGCATCGAAATTCGGTGCTTTTCTTATTTAAAAATATATGTATAAGGAATTTAAACAAAAACTAAATTTTCAAAAACGTAGTTTTTTAATTATAATAATTAGTTTATTATGCTTTTTTTTAGGACAAATAATCTCTTCCTTAATTATTCAAAATTTTGACCCAAATCTTTATCATAATATTTTAAGCCAAGCTGAACTTACAAACAAAGAACTTAATATTTTAAAAACTGCACAATTTTTCTCAGCATTTTTAAGCTTTGTATTACCAAGTATTTTATGTGGTATTTTACTATTTACAAATTGGAAATCACAACTTAAAATCTCAAAACTAAATTATAAATCTTCTTATTTTCTAATTCCATTCTTTTTATTGCTTATAATGCCATTTATGAATATTATTATTCATTGGAACGAAAATATAGTCTTTCCCCAAGCATTTAATCAATTAGAAACAAGTTTAAAAGCTTCTGAAAATTCATCTAAATTATTACTAAACACTTTATTAAGCGGAAGCGGAATCAATATTTTAATTGTAAATATTTTACTTATAGCAGTATTACCTGCAATTGGCGAAGAGCTTTTTTTTAGAGGCTTATTACAGTCTCACTTAAACGATTATTTTAAAAATCCACATATAGGAATATTTATTTCTGCATTTTTATTTTCTGCTATTCATTTTCAATTTTATGGATTTTTTCCACGTTTAATTTTAGGGCTTATTTTTGGTTATTTGGTTTTTTATTCCGGTTCAATTTTAAGCTCAATTATTGCACATTTTTTCAATAATGCTTTAGCCGTAATTATAGTTTATTTTCAAAACTTAGGAAAACTAAATCAAGAAATAGAAAGTTTTGGAAATTCTAAAAATGAGATAATTTATACTCTGCTAAGCTTAGTTTTTGCTATTTTTATAGCACGAATATTAATAATTAATTTTCAAAACCAAAATAAAATTGCTAACTTGGGAAAATAATTATTTTTAAATTTTCAAAAAATGGATAAGATATTAAAACAAGCAGCAGAAATTATTAATAAATCAAAATTCTTAACTGTTTTTACAGGAGCAGGAATATCAAAAGAAAGTGGAATACCTGTATTTAGAGGAAGTCAAGGTCTTTATTCAAAATACGACCCATCAGTTTTAGAAATTTCAAATTATTTCAACAATACAGACGAATCCTGGAAAGCTATAAAAGAAATTTTTTACGATTTTATAGGCAAAGCAAAACCAAATTTAGCACATAATATTCTTGCCGAATGGGAAAATAAAGGTATTTTGAAAGCGGTAATAACTCAAAATATAGATAATTTACATACAGAAGCAGGAAACAAAACTGTAATTGAATATCATGGAACTACTAATAATTTTATTTGTACAAATTGCACAAGCAATTATTCTTTAAAAGAAATTACAATAACAGATAAACCACCTAAATGTAAAAAATGCAATTCGTTATTAAAACCTGATTTTGTATTTTTTGGAGAAGGAATACCTCAGCAAGCTGCAAATCAATCGCATTCATTTTCAACAAAATCAGATGTACATATAATTATAGGTACTACAGGCGAAGTTTATCCTGCTTCATATATTCCTATTTATGCTAAAAATTCAGGTGCAAAAATTATTGAAATTAATCCAAATCCTTCCGAATACACAAATAAAATTACAGATATTTATCTTCCACTAAAAGCAAGTGAGGCATTAGGAAAATTAAATTCTATAATTTCTAATCTATAGCTTCAATTTTATAACCTACACTTTTCACAGCATTAATAACATCTTCTTGCTTGGCAGTATTTAAACTAACAGTTAAGATTTTATCCGGATTTTCTGTATCAACAGTCCAATTTTCTAATCCATCAAGTTCATTTAATTTTGGCCTAACAGCTGCAATACAGCCAGCACAATTAATATTTGTTTTAAACTTAAATTTTTTAATTTCCATAAGACTAAATTTTATTTATTTTTTCCATTTTAACCTTAAACTATTACTAACCACACTAACACTACTCATTGCCATTGCTGCAGCGGCAATCATAGGATTAAGCAAAAATCCATTTATCAAAAACAAAACACCGGCTGCAATTGGAATACCAATTACATTATAAATAAAAGCCCAAAATAAATTTTGTTTAATAGTATTTACAGTTTGTTTAGAAAGTTTTATTGCTTCTGAAATTTTCATTAAATCAGATGAAATAATAGTCATTTTAGCCACATCCATAGCTATATCACTACCTTTTCCCATTGCAATGCTAATATCAGCCATTGCTAAAGCGGCAGAGTCGTTAATGCCGTCTCCAACCATAGCAACAACTTTGCCTTTATCTTGCAATTCTTTAATATATTTTGCTTTTTGCTCAGGCAAATAATTTGCTTTATATTTATCAATACCAACTTGTATAGCTATTGCATTTGCAGTTTCTTCGCTGTCTCCGGTTAAGATATGTAATTCAATTCCTTTATTTTTAAGCAATTCAATTGCTTCAAGCGAAGTTTCTTTAATTTTATCAGAAATAGCTAAAACAGCCAAAGCATTTTGTGAATTTGCAAACCATATTACTGTTTTAGCCTCCCTTGCCCAAGATTTTGATTTTTCCAATAATTTTTCAGAAATATTAATTTTATTTTCTTCTAATAAAGCAAAATTTCCTGCATAAAAACTTTGTTCAAGATAATCGGCTTTTACACCTCTACCTGTTAAACTAACAAAATTTATAATTTCAAGATTTTCAGAAACTTCCAAAGCATTTGTAATTGCTTCTGCCAAGGGATGCTCAGATTGTTTTTCTATACTATACAAAATATTTTTCAGTTTCTCATCTTCATTAAGCCACTCTATATCAGAAAGTTGGGTTTGTCCTTGAGTTAGAGTTCCTGTTTTATCTAAAACAATAGTATCTATTTTTTTTGCTAATTCTAAACTTTCTGCATCTTTAATTAAAATTCCTTTTTCAGCAGCTTTACCAACACCAACCATAATAGCTGTAGGAGTAGCTAATCCCAAAGCACAAGGACAAGCAATAACCAAAACAGTAACTGCTGCCAACAAGCCGTGCACAAAACCATTTGCAGGGTCCAAAATAATCCATAAAATAAAAGTTAGCAAAGAAATTCCCATAACAACAGGGACAAAAATAGATGCAATTTTATCAACTAATTTTTGAACAGGAGCTTTGCTACCCTGAGCTTCTTGAACCATTTTAATTATATTTGCCAACAAAGTATCTTTGCCTACTTTTTCAGCTTTAAATTGGAAACTACCTTTTTGATTAATTGTGCCTGCATAAACTTTATCATTTTCTTTTTTAGAAACAGGAAGCGGTTCTCCACTCAACATACTTTCGTCCACAAAAGAAGAACCTGAAACTAAAACCCCGTCAACAGCAATTTTTTCGCCGGGCTTAATTAATAAAATATCATTGATTTCTATTTCTTCAATTGCAGTAAGTATCTCCTCTCCTTCCTGATTTATTTTTATAACAGTTTTAGGTTGCAAACCCATAAGCATACGAATTGCGGAAGAAGTTTTACTTTTTGCTTTTTCTTCTAACAAACGTCCCAATAAAATAAAAGCAATAATTACAGCGGCTGCTTCAAAATACACATGAGCTTCTAATCCTCGTTGAATCCAAAACTCAGGATAAAACATATTAAAAAGACTAAACAAAAAAGCAATACTTGTGCTTAAAGCAACCAAAGTGTCCATATTTGCATTAAAATGTTTAGCTTGTTTCCAAGCATTTACATAAAAATCACGACCAAAAAACAATAAAACAGGACTTGTAAAAATCAACATTATCCAATTAGCATAAGGCATATTCATAAAAAACATTCCAACTAAAAATACGGGGAAAGCCAATATTCCTGCCCAAATAGTATTGGTTTTTAGTTTTTTAAGCTTAGCTCTATGAATAGCATCTATATTATCTTGCTGATTATCACTATCTTCAATAAGTAAATCAAAGCCAACAAATTGAACAGCTTTTTGAATAGTTTTCAAATCTGTCATATTAGGTAAATATTCGAAACTCAAACTTGAGCTAGCAAAATTAACCGAGGCGTTTACAACACCTATGGAATGCTTAACAATACTTTCAGCACTTATTGCACAAGAAGCACAACTTAAATTTAAAACAGGCAAAGTTTTTTTTATTGAATTAACCTCATAACCTAAATTATTAATTAAATCCACAGCTTTTTTTAAGCTTTCAATATTTTTTGGTTTTACTGCTAGTCTTTGATTATTTAGTTCAAGTTTAATATCTTCTAAATCGGGAATTTGTGAAAGGGCTTTTTCTATAATTAGGGCGCAATGTTCACTCTGCATCCCAATAATAGGAATATATGTAATATCTTTGTGCAATGTCATAATTTAAAATATTTTCTGAGCAAAGGTAAAAGAATCATAAAGTTAATTTTTCTACTCTAAGTGTCCAAATTTTCCTGAATTGAAATCATCAAAAGCTTTTACAATTTCTTCTTCTGTGTTCATTACAAAAGGGCCATAAGCAGAAATAGGTTCATCAATAGGCTTACCGCTCATAATAAGAACAATTGCATTTTCCAAAGCTTGTATATTAAAATTTTCGCCATCATTAGCCATTAAAACAAAGTTATTTTCTGCCACAAGTTCAGAGTTTAATTTTATACTTCCTTCAATAACCAAAATAGCAGTATTATAATCTTTTGGAAATGAAAATTCAGTTTTGGCATTTTTATTCAATTTTGCATTAAATAGATTTATTGGCGTAAATGTTGAAGCAGGACCTTTCACTCCTAAATATTCTCCGGCAATAATTTCAACAAGTCCATCATTTTCCAACAAATAATACTTTCCCATATTTTCATTAGTAATGGCTTGATATTTTGCCTCGTTCATTTTATTTTTTGCAGGAAGATTAACCCATAATTGCACCATATGAAAATCACCACCTTTTTTACTCCATTCTGTTTCGTGGAATTCTTTATGCAAAACTCCAGCAGCAGCAGTCATCCACTGAACATCTCCATCAGCAATAATTCCACCACCTCCGCTACTATCGTGATGTTCAACTTTTCCCTTATACGCAATAGTAACTGTTTCAAAGCCTCTATGAGGGTGAACGCCAACCCCTCTTGGTGTTGCAGAAGGAGGAAAATTATATTTTGAATTATAATCAAGCAAAATAAAAGGAGATAATCTTTTCATGCTCAAACTTTTGTAAGCAGGAATGAAATTATGTACTCTAAAACCATCACCAACCCAATGTGCCTCTCGTGGAGGAAGAATAAGTTCTATATTTTTTTGTTTCATAAACTAAAATTATAATAATGTATTGTAAATAAACAAAATACTAATTAAAAAGTTAAATGCCTATCGCTTATCTAAGTTAAAGGTTTATCGGTTTAGTTTGAAAATGCGGATATTTTCTCCAATTAGTTCTTAAACTATTTCCCCATTTATTGTAATTTCTGAACTTAGCTTTAAAACTTGTTTTAACATATGACTAACTCCACAATATTTATCTTCTGACAAAGAAACAGCTTTTTTAATACTATCTATATTCAAATCATTTCCGGTAAATTCATAAACAACTTTCATTTTATAATAATGTTTTGGGTGTTCCTCGGTAAGCTCTCCTTCAACTCTCACATTAAAACTATCAATATTTACTCTCATTTTTTTAAGAACAGAAACTACATCCATTGCTGTGCAAGCACCCAAAGCAGTTAAAATTAATGGTTTAGGACGAGGACCTTTATCTTCGCCTCCAAATTCAGGTTTAGCGTCAACTAATAATTTGTGCCCGTCAACTTCAGAAGTAAACGACATTTTTTCATTCCATTTTACATTTGCTATATCCATAATTTTATTATTTTGGACATATAACAATTAAAATTACAAACTGTTCAAAATTTAAGATTTTTTTAAATATTTTCCGGCTTTTTTATGATATAAATACTTCTAATGCCTAATAGGTCCAGGTTCTAATCTATATTTTACATAAAAAGAATTTGGTTTGTAAAAAGCTGATGTTTGAATATTAATATTAGATGTATCCTTGCAAAATGAAAAATTTTCATAAGAAACAAAATCTTTTGCAGAATAGTTAGTAATTTTATTTACAAAGAATTGATTTTCAAGAAATTGGACATCATTCATTTTTTCATCAAAAGCATAAGCAATTCTATTACGATAAGTAAAAGGAGAGCTTTCGCTATCAAATTCAAGGAAAAACATTTGTTTATTAGAAGGGAATCTACTTAAATCGCAATTTCGGTAAGGATAATTTAAAAGTGGAAATCCATTTATCAATTGGGCTCCTTTTGGTGGGATACAAATAATTCTTTCTTCAAGAAAAGACACAGATTCATTTGATTGAATTGGCAATTTTTTTTGCAAGACTCCAGGTAATTTCACTTTTCTTAACTCTTCTAACTGCTCATCTGTTGCAGCACTCATAGACGAAACAGGTTTTACATAAAAACTTCTATTTTGAAAATAAGTGTAAGCAATATCATTTATAATTAAATGAGAGCGTTTTAAATCAATAAAAATATCTTTATCTGTTTTATTATAAATTTTAAAACTTGCATTTCCTTTATTTGCCCAAAACTCATAGCTTATTAAAAGATTATCATTTTCAAAATACACTTCATTCTCAACCAAGCCATAATCTTCTGATACAGTCTCTAAAAGCTGAAAATATGTACTAGGAGTACATGCAAAAACTAGTAAAGACAAACTAATTACAAAAATATTTTTTCTCATATTTACATTTATTAGAATTAAGTTTTGTAAAGTTAATGAATTAATTTTAAAACTAAATAATATGGAATAAAATTTTAGATTTTAAATGAAAATAAAGTTTATTTGAATTATTCTACTCTCCCCCTATTCTTTTTCTCCCAGTCCCAAGCAGATTTAACAGTATCTTCCAAGCTTGTTTCAGCCTTCCAGCCTAAAATTTTTTCAGCAAATGAAGTATCTGCCCACACTTGCTCAACATCGCCAAAACGTCTGCTTGTGATTTCGTAATTTAGTTTTTGTCCTGTACTTTTTTCAAAAGCTTTAATAATTTCTAAAACAGAGTTTCCTTTACCTGTTCCAATATTAAAAAATTCATGATTAAAATTACTCTTATTATCTAATAAGCGTTCAACTGCAAACAAATGGGCTTTTGCTAAATCGCAAACATTTATATAATCTCTAATTGCAGTTCCGTCAGGAGTATTGTAATCATTTCCAAAAACCAATAATTTTTCGCGTAAACCTATTGCTGTTTGAGTAATAAAAGGCAATAAATTATTTGGTAGTCCAATTGGTAACTCACCAATTAAAGCAGAAGGATGAGCTCCGATAGGATTAAAATAACGCAAAGAAATAGCTTTTAAGTTTTCATTAGCATTTACAGTATCTGTTATAATTTCTTCACTAATTTTTTTGGTATTTCCATAAGGAGATTCGGGTTTAATAATTGGCGACCTTTCAGTTACAGGCAAAATTTTAGGCTGTCCATAAACTGTACAGGAAGAAGAAAAAACAATATTATTTACTCCTATTTCTAGCATATTTGTTAAAATATTTACCAAACCACCAATATTGTTTTTATAATACTTCAAAGGTTTTTCAACCGATTCACCAACAGCTTTGGATGCCGCAAAATGCACAAGAGCCTTAGTATCAGAATGTTGATGGAAAATATTTTTAATTTCATTTTCATCACAAATATCGGCTTCATAAAAAATAGGTTTTTTATTTGTTATTTTTTCTATTCCTTCTAAAACCGAAAGTTCAGAATTTGACAAATTATCAATAATAACAACTTCATAACCAGATTCTAAAAATTCTACAACTGTGTGAGAACCAATATAACCTATACCGCCTGTGATAATAATTTTATGCATTTTTATTTTTTAAGAAGCAATAATTACAAAATAGTTTTTCTTTCCTTTTTGCACCAAAATATATTTATCATTAATCAAAAAATCAGAATTAATAATTCCATTTTCTTGATTAAATTTTTCTTTATTAATTGAAAGTCCATTTCCTTGAATTGTACGTCTAAGTTCTCCTTTTGAAGAAAAAACATTAGTTTGTACACATAAAATTTCGCTAATATCAATTCCATTTTCAATTAAAGACTTTTCTACATTAAAAATTGGCAGACCTTCAAAAACGCTTAAAAATGTTTTCTCATCCAAATTTTTCAAAGCCTCGCTAGTTGCATTTCCAAACAATATCATTGAAGCTTCTACAGCATCATCATATTCTTTTCTAGAATGAACCATAACAGTAATTTCTTCGGCTAATTTTTTCTGAAGTATTCTCAAATGTGTTGCCTCGCTATGT
>JALOAQ010000182.1 GCA_023228725.1 Bacteroidales bacterium
CAAAATATGAAATACAAGTTAATACAAAATCTGATTTTACAGGCACTTCCTGGGCACAAACTTATACTGGCTCTTATGCAGGAAACACAGAAACTAATTTTGAATTTACTCAAGCTACAGGAAATTTAACATCTGGCACAACTTATTATGTTAGAGCAAGAATAGACCAAGGCTCTGGCTGGGGAATGTGGACAAGCGAACTTTACTCTTTTACCTACAACACAAGCACTACTATACCAGAATGGTTCAAAACCACTACACCACAATTTAACACAGACGATTTAGTGGGAACTATAAATCAAAGTGATGAGCTAAAACCTGAAGTTTCGGGTGGTGGTGGAAATATAATTGTAAATGGAAATTTTGCAAACACAAGTGGTTGGACTACATACAAAACCTCTGGAACTGGTGCAGTAATTGAAGTTTCAAGTTCTGATTGCGTAAATTGTCCTCCAGGTACAACAAGAAATCTTAAAATATCTTTATATGTTGCAAGTGTCGTTGGTGGTGACAAACTTATTGTTTCTCAGCAAGTTGACTTAACAGGTGTTGATCAAATTACTTATAATGCAAACTCATATTATGCTCCTAATTCTAATGGTTTTAGTGGTAAAATATCTGATTTAAAGTTCATTATAGGTGGTTCTTATAATGATGAAAGTGGCACAGTTATGCACTCAACAGATCAGGCTTATTGTTCAGGTAGTTATTGTTCAAATACTCTTAATGACAATAATGTAGTTATTAATACTACAAGTTTTAGTGGCGTTCAAACTATTAAATTTGTTGTGAAATTTACTAGCGATGGTAGTATTCAAGGTTTGTTTGCTTTTTATGTAAATAATGTTGCTTCAGCTAGCATTACTCCTAGTATTATTACCACCACTCCTTCATATATTTCATCTATTCAAAATGCTATTGGATACGATAAAATTATATGGAATCAAACTCTAGGAGCAAAAGCACCAGGTGATATTAAAATTACAATTCAAGGCTCATCTGATGGTGTAAACTTTAGCAATGTTACAGGTTTTGTTGATATGCTTGCCCCTGATGGTAATGGGGCAAAAAATATAGATATTTCTACTATAGATCATACTATTTATCCATATTTAAGAGCTATTTTTTATTTAAACAATCAAAATGCTAGATTACACGATTTTGGTTTTTCTTACAAAAACAAACCACTACCTGTTAGTTTACTTTCCTTTACGGCAAAATGCGAAGATGATAAAATAAATTTTGCTTGGTCAACTGCGAGTGAAATGAGTTCTGAATATTTTGAAATTATTGAAACTAAAAATTTTATTCATTTTAATACTTTGGCAAAAATTTCGGCTGCGGGTTTTTCTTCTCAAACAATAAATTACGAATATCAAGCGAAAGCTAATTATGAAAAAACATATTATCAACTAAAACAATATGATTTTGATGGAAAAAATGAACTTTTATCAACTATTGTAAGTGATTGTAAAAATAATATAGATAATGAAATTTATGTTTATCCAAACCCAAATAATGGTGAGGAAGTAATAATTTCTACAAGTTCTGTGATGGACGAGGCCTTTATTTTTATTTATGATGCAGCTGGAAGGCTGATTAGAGAATTTAAGTTTTTGGAGTTTGGTGGAGAAAATGTTTTAAAATTTAAACCAAAATTAGAACCTGGTGCTTATGTGATAAAAATAATTAATTCAAATAATGAGTATAAATATTTTAAAATAATAGTAAATTAATAATAAAAAAAATATATTTGCACAGAGAATGTTTAAAATATAATAGTTTTGAATATTAGTGCAGATTGAAATTTAATAATATGAATAGAAAAATAGCATTTTTTAAAATTTTTGTGCTGCTTTTGTTAGCATATGTATTTTCGAGCCTAGAGCTTAAAGCCCAACTAGTGTATAATAATGGTTTAGGAATTTATGCAAAAGAAGGAGCTATGTTTTATGTTGACGGAACAGTTCAAAACCAAGACGGTATAATTAATATTTCTGAAAATGCAGGAAATAACGCAGAATTAATTATTAAAAACGATTTTATTAACAATGCAAATGCCGGAGGAGATGGTTATTATAGAGTTTATGGCGATTGGATTAATAATAATACTTTTAATTCTGGAAGTGGAACAGTTTTTTTACAAGGTGATAATCAGTTGATTTCCGGAGCTGTTTCTACTTATTTCAACAATCTTAGCCTTGATGGGACTGGTTTAAAAACTCAAACAATAAATCAATATTGTAGCGGAATTTTAGATTTAAAACACTTAGAATTGCAAAATGAAACATTTACATTTTTTATGACAAATACTTCTGCAAATGCTATTACTCGTACCACAGGTTTTGTTTCTGCTTTAAATGGGGGTTTTTTATCTAGAAAAACAAATTCCAATTCAGCTTATTTATTTCCTGTTGGTTCAAGCCAAGGAAGTTTACGTTATAGACCTGTGGAAATTAAGCCAACAAATTCTACATCAAACACTTATCTTGTAAGAATGGCGAATTTACTGTCTAGTATTGAAGGTTATGATAATTCTGCAATTTCCTCTGATATTTGCGAAGTTGAACCGGATTTTTATCATCAAATAAATAGAACTGAGGGAAGTGCAGCTGTAAAACTTAGTGTTTTTTATAATGAGACAGAAGACGGAGTTTGGGATGGTTTAGCAGATTGGCATACTTCTCCTGATAGCTGGGAAATTATTTCTGAAAGCCAAATTCTAACAGCCACGCCTTTAAATGAAGCATTTGTAAATAACTGGAACGATTTTAGCGAATTACCATATATTTTGTATAGGGTTTTACCTGATGTTAGTATTACTCACCCCGGAGATTTTTGTGAAAATGATTCAGAAATAACACTAATCGCAACAAGCTCTGGTGGAACTTGGTCAGGGAATGGAATTACAAATCCAAGTACAGGAGAATTTAACCCAAGTCAAGCAAATATTGGAGATAATATAATTAGTTATAATATTGGTTCAGGCACTTGTTCGGATTCTGACCAAATTACAATA
>JALOAQ010000058.1 GCA_023228725.1 Bacteroidales bacterium
TAAAATGGGATTTTTTCTTATTTTCTGCTAAAAAATTGCTTAATTTTTCAATAAAAATCTCAAAAATATTTCTCAAATCCCCTAATTAATATGTTTTTTAGCGATTCAAATCGCTAATTAATATGTTTTTTGGCGATTTAAATAAAACTTTAAGCTAAATTTTTTAAAATAAATCTGCTTTACTAATTCCTTTAGGCAAAAATTGGGATAAATCCCCATTGTTTTTAATAATATCTCTAACTATGCTACTAGATATAAAGGTATGTTCTGGTAAAGTAAGGATAAACACTGTTTCAATTTGATTTTCTAATATTTTATTTGTTTGTCCTATGGCTCTTTCAAATTCAAAATCAGCTGAAGTTCGTAAACCTCTTAGTATAAATTTGCAGTTATTTTTTTTACAAAACTCAACTGTTAGCCCTGAATATACCTGAACTTCTATTTTATCTTCATTTTCAAAAACTTTTTTTATTATTTTGCATCTTTTTTCTAAACTTAAAAAACTGTTTTTATCATTATTATCACCTATTCCAATAATTATTTTATCGAATAGATTTAATGCTCTCCTTACAACTGACTCATGTCCAGATGTAAAAGGGTCAAAAGAACCTGGGAATATTGCACAATTTTCTGTTTTATCCATTTTTTACAATTTTAGCCCAAGAATCTTTTAAGTCCACGGTCCTATTAAATACTAGTTTTTTAGAATTAGAATCTTTATCAACGCAAAAATATCCTTTACGTTCAAATTGATATTTTTCTCCAATTTTTGCTATTTCAAGGGATTTCTCTAATTTAGCATTAACTATTTTTAAAGAATCCGGATTTAAATAATCTAAATATGTTTTATTTTCTTCTAAATCCTCGGGATTCTCTTTTGTAAAAAGTCTATCATAAAGTCTAAGTTCTGCATCTATACAATTTTTAGAATCAACCCAATGAATTGTACCTTTTACTTTACGTCCGTCCGGAGATTTTCCTCCTTTACTTTCGGGGTCGTAGCTGCAATGAATTTCTTTTATATTACCATTTTCATCTTTAATAAGTTTTTCATATTTTATGAAATAAGCATAACGCAATCTAACTTCTCCACCCGGTTTTAATCTAAAAAATTTGTTAGGGGCGTTTTCCATAAAATCATCACGTTCAATAAAAATTTCTCTACTAAACGACAATTCTCTTGTCCCGGCTTTTTCGTCTTCAGGGTTATTTTGGGCTATAAGTATTTCAGTTTTATCTTCAGGGTAATTTGTAATTATAACTTTAATTGGATCTAAAACTGCCATTACACGGTTTGCTTTTTTATTCAAATCTTCACGAATAAAAAACTCCAATAAACCTACGTCAATAATATTTTCTCGTTTTGCCACACCTATTCTATCTGCAAAATTACGAATAGACTCTGGTGTATATCCACGTCTTCGTAATCCACTTATTGTAGGCATACGAGGGTCGTCCCAGCCTTTAACATAATTTTCTTTAACTAATTCCAATAGTTTTCTTTTACTCATAACTGTATAAGACAGATTTAATCTAGCAAATTCAATTTGGCGAGGGCGTTTTCCACTTGTATCAATTTGGTCTAAAAACCAGTCATAAAGTGGGCGGTGAACTTCAAACTCTAAGGTGCAGATAGAATGAGTAATTCCTTCAATATAATCACTTTGTCCATGAGCGTAATCGTACATTGGATAAATACACCATTTATCTCCTGTTCTGTCATGAGGTTTTTTCATAATTCTGTACATAATTGGATCCCGCATATGCATATTTGACGAGTTCATGTCAACTTTTGCACGCAAAACCATGCTACCTTCATTGTGTTTTCCTACACGCATTTCTTCAAATAAACGCAAGTTTTCTTCAATGCTCCTATTTCTAAAAGGACTTTCAATCCCGTTAATTGTAGGATTTGTTCTTTGTATGCTTATAACTTCTGGACTTTGTTCGTCAACATATGCTTTACCATCTTTAATTAGCATAATAGCCCATTCATAAAGTTGTTCAAAATAATCCGAAGCATAAAATAAATTATCATATTCAAAACCAAGCCAATGCACATCATCAATTATTGAATTTACATATTCAAGCTCTTCTTTAGAAGGGTTTGTGTCGTCGAAGCGTAAATTTGTTTTTCCATTAAAAGTTTCTTTCAAACCAAAGTTAAGACAAATAGATTTTGCATGACCTATATGTAAATATCCATTTGGCTCTGGTGGAAAACGAGTAATAATATTGTCATGCTTACCAGATTCTAAATCATTAGTAATAATTTGTTCAATAAAATTTAATGCTTCTTTATTCTCTTCCATTTTGATAAAAATTTTAGACTACAAAGATATAAAATTTTTGATTTTTAAAATTCGCAATAATTTATAATTTTGCTTATTAATTAATATGGTATTAAATATAGTTGTAAAAAATGAATAAAATTTTAATAACTGGAATGGAGTTTTTTGCTTTTCATGGACATTATGAAGAGGAAAAATTAGCAGGTAATAAGTTTGTTGTTGATTTAAAATTATGGTATGATACGCGAAAAGCAGAAAAAAGTGATAATTTAGAAAATGCAATTAATTATCAATTAGCATATATTATTGTTAAAGATATTATTGCTAATACCAAAGTAAATTTATTAGAACATTTAGCTTCAAAAATTTTAGATGCTTTATTTATAGAATTTAATGATTTGCCTAAAGCTGAAATTTATTTAAAAAAACTATCTCCTCCAATGGGTGGTCAGATAAAGGATGTAGGAGTTATTATAAAACGAAAACGATAATTATCAACATAAATTAAACTAATTAACAAACTTTTTGTCAAATTAAACTAGTTCTGGCACAAAATTTGTTTGGAAAAGTATATATAAAAGCAAATAAAATGAATAATAATTTAAAAAATTTAGCCATGAGAACAAAAATTACATTCTTAGTACTTCTAGGAGCATTCTTTTTCTTAGCAAACACAGCTGAAGCACAAAAAGTAATCAATGCACAAAAATTTGTAAAATCTAGGGGAGTTTCTGAATACGTTATCCCTAGTGGAGATTTAGCAATTGAAAAACCTGCATTATCACGTGGGGGTTGTTTAATTAAGTTTGATAACTGGACTGGTTACTATGTTGATTTATGGGTTGATAAAGTTTACAAAGGTCGTTTAAATCCTTGGGAAAATTCTCAATTATTACTTCCACAAGGATATACAGAAGTTTATTGCAGAACTATGGGCGAAACTTATCAATGGCAATCAGCTGGAAAATGCAATGAAGAGTTTTTGCTAAAACTTGAAGAAGGCAGTAATGCCGGAGAAACAAGCTCAGAATCAAGCGAGTTTTAAATTTTAAGGAAATTATTGCTGCCACTTTTTAGTGGCAGTTTTTTTAAATCTAAAAAACTAAAATTATGAAAAAATTAGTGTTTATAATATTAAACCTTATTCTTTGCCTTAGTTTTTTAAAAGCTGAGAAATACGCATTGATAATAGCCATAGGTGAATATGACCAAAGTCTTACAGGCTGGTATCCTATTAGTGCAGGAAACGATATCCCATTAATTGAGAAAACATTATTGGATTTAGGCTTTGCTGAAAAAAATATAATGTATTTAACAGACAAGGATGCCACAAAACAAGGAATTGACGATGCACTAACAGAATTATATTCGCGAATTTCAAAAGGAGATCATGTTGTAATTCATTATAGTGGTCATGGACATCAAATATTTGATGATAACGACGATGAAATTGACGGTTTAGATGAAGCTTTGGTATGTTTTGACGCTCCAATGGAAATGTATGAAGGTTATACCGGTAAAAAACATTTTCGCGATGATGAACTTGGTGAGTGGGTAGCTAAGTTTAGAATAAAACTAGGAGCAAATGGGCATATACTTTTGTTCTTGGATTCTTGCCATTCAGGTACTGGTACTAGAGGCTCTGCAAAAGTTAGAGGTGGTGCTCCGGCTTTAGTTCCGGCAGGTTGGAAACCCAAAAACATTATTACAGACGAAAAAGTTGGATTTGGAATAAACGATAAAAATGCTCCATCAAGTAGAGGTGCAAAAAAAGAAGAATTAGCAAAGTTCGTAGTATTTTCAGGTGCTAGTGCAAATGAGCTAAACTATGAAACTTATGATGATGAAAATAATGCTGTTGGCTCATTATCATATTGTATTTTTAAATCTTTTTCTCAAATGAAAGAAGGTGATAGCTACCGCCAAGTGTTTTCAAGAATTATGGCAGAAATGGCTAATAAAGCTCCACACCAAAATCCAGCTATTGAAGGCGATATAGATTTTGCTGTTTTTGGTGGTGATTTTCAAGCACAGTCAGAATATTTTAATCTTAGCTCAATCAGAACAGATTCGTTAGTTGAAATTAATGGAGGTAGATTATCAGGAATTAATCCTGGAAGCATAATAGTTTTTGTTGAACCCGGAACTACAAATCTAAATGAAAACACAAATATTCTTAATTCAGGTACAGTTCTGCAAACTAATAACTTTTTTTCGCAGGTAAAATTAGACAATAAAATTAAATTTGAAAGTAATCATTCTGCATGGGCTTTTGTTAAAACCAGAACATTTACTGACCAGAAACTTAAAGTTCAACTAGAAGAAAATATAGACGCTGATATTAGAGAAGCACTTATAAGCGAAATTCAAAAATCTAATTTTGTGGAAATAACAGAAGATAATCCCGAAATATTTTTAAATTATAAAAAAACCAGAGGTGCTAAAATTATTGGTATTAACAACGCTTATTATAATACGGAGTTAAATATAATTTCCAACTCTAATACTCAGTCTTTAAGCACCGATGTTGGTTCAAGTTTGAATAATTATATGCAAGGAAAGGTTATAAAAGATTTAGATTATTATAATGAAAAATATGATGTAACTATGGAGCTAATTCCTGTAAAAGCAAAAATTTATGAAGATGGGAATTTTGATATTTTAGAATATTATGATGCTAACTCAATTTTAGTAAACGATATTCCAGAATATGATACAGATATGATGGCTTTAATAAAAGTTACAAATTACGGTACTCATAAATCCTATTTTAATATTATTGATATTCAGCCTGATGGTTTTATTAATCCTGTTATTCCAACCGTTAATGATATAGATGGACGCGAATATGTTTTAGAACCTGGCGAAACAGCTGTTTTGCAAAATACATTAGTTATGTTCGGTCCGCCTTATGGAAATGAGATTTTTAAACTTATTTCTGGGGATAAACCTTTTAATTTATCAAATACAATTACCGGGCATGGTAATAAAACAAGAGGCGACAGCTCTAATATTTTTGAATCTGCTTTACAAATTGGACAAACAGGTGTAAATACAAGAGGTGCAAAAACTGTAAGTGCAAAAACTAAAGAAGATAAAATTTGTACTTATGAATATACTTTTAAAATTGTGGAATAAAATATTATAAGCTAAAAGCATATATGTTTTACTTTAAGAAATGTTTTTGTATTTTTACAAAAACATTTTTTTTGTGAAACCTTTAGCCGAAAGATTAAGACCTATAAATTTCGACAACTATGTTGGACAAGAACATTTAGTTGATAAAAATTCTCCTTTTCGTAAAATTGTAGAATCCGGAAATATACCCTCAATAATTTTATGGGGACCGCCAGGAGTTGGTAAAACTACATTAGTAAATATTATTGCTAATATAAGTGGAAAAGATTTTTATAATCTAAGTGCAATAAACTCAGGAGTTAAAGATGTTAGAGAAGTAATTGAAAAAGCTAAAAAATCTAATCTCTTTACAAAATCAAATCCAATTTTATTTATTGACGAAATTCATCGTTTTAGCAAATCACAACAAGACTCATTATTAGCTTCGGTTGAAGATGGAACACTTACCCTAATCGGAGCAACAACTGAAAATCCTTCATTTGAAGTAATTAGCCCACTTTTATCTCGCTGTCAAGTTTATATATTAAAACAACTTGAAGAAAAAGATTTAGATAAACTTATTGAAAGAGCAATAAATGAAGATTCAAAGCTTAGGAAAATAAAATTTACTATAAAAGAAAAAGATGCTTTATATAGATTTTCGGGTGGAGATGCTAGGAAACTGTACAATATTTTGGAATTGCTAAGTAATACAGCAGTAAATAATGAAATAATAATTACTAATAAATTTGTTGTTGACAAGTTACAAGAAAATATAAGTATTTATGATAAATCAGGTGAACAACATTATGATATTATTTCGGCTTTTATAAAATCTGTAAGAGGTTCTAATCCTGATGCTGCTGTTTATTGGTTGGCTAGAATGTTGAATGCGGGTGAAGATATAAAGTTTATTGCAAGAAGACTGATTATTTTGGCTGCCGAAGATATTGGACTTGCAAACCCAAACGCTATTTTGATTGCAAATGCTTGTTTTGATTCAGTTTCAAAAATAGGAATGCCAGAAGCTAGGATTATTTTGTCTCAAACAACAATATATTTGGCTACAAGCCCAAAAAGTAATTCGGCTTATTTGGCTATTGATAAAGCTTTGGCATTAGTTAAGGAAACTGGAAATTTACCTGTGCCTTTGCATTTGCGAAATGCCCCAACTAAATTAATGAAAAATTTAGATTATGGTAAAAATTATAAATATCCTCATGATTATAAAAATAATTTCACTAAACAGCAATATTTGCCTGATAAAATAAATTCTGAAATATTTTATGAAGCAGGAAATAATAGTAAAGAAAAAGCTAGTTTTGACTTCTTGAACTTTATAAAATCGACAGAATTGTGAATTTTAAAAGTATAATTAGAAAAAATATTAGCGAGGATAATTTGCCTAATACTTTAAGTTTAGAAAATATATATTATTATAAATATTCTAAACAAAGAATGGTAATTTAAGTTTAATATAAAATATTAACTTAAAGATATTTTATTAGTTATATTTATTTAATTTTACACAAATTTTAATTTGATACTCTTATGAAAAGTTTTAGTTTTATTTTCGTTTTATTCTTTTTCAGTTTCAATTTGTTCTCGCAGTCATTAGTGCATTTACAAGAAGGAAGAACAAATGCAAGAATTATTTCTGATAATCAGTATGCTTTAAGTTTTACAAGCTCACTTTCTGGTTTTGATGTTTTAGGTGTAAAGACAAAAGACGGGGAATATATTAGAATTATAGTTCCTGAATATTATCCAGATAAACACATTTCAAATCCTGAACTGCCGGTAATGACAAAACTTATTGAAGTTCCCTTAGATTCTGAATTTGAAATTAGAATAAAAAGCTTTGATGAACAGATAGTAAATTTGAACGAATATGGTCTTGATTTTCCAATTTTGCCAAATCAAGAAAGTGTTTCTAAAAGTGCTGATTATGACAGACTTCCCTTTCAGAAAAACTCAAGAATATACACAGATAAAGAATATTATGAAACACAAATTGTAAGTGTAGAATTATTGAGTAAAATGCGTGGGGTACAAATTGCTCAACTAAGTGTAAGTCCGTTTTCTTATGATATTGAAAGCAATACTTTAATTGTAAGAAATAATATTGAAGCAGAAATTATTTATAAAAATGTAGATTTTCAAAAAACTGCTCAACTAAAAGCTGATAAATATTCTCCTGCTTTTGGTTCTGCTTACAATACTTTGTGGAATTATAAATCTCCTGAAACCAAGGGAGCAATTTCTCGTTATCCTATAAAATATGTAATTGTTAGCCACAGAATGTTTGAGTCCGCTCTTGATTCTTTTGTTAAATGGAAAACTAAAAAAGGTTTTTATGTCTCTGTTGCATATACAGATGAAATTGGAACAACAGCAAACGAAATTAAAAGCTATTTGCAAGGACTTTATAATGCAGGGACGGCTGAAGATCCAGCACCAACATATGTGCTTTTTGTTGGAGATGTGGCTCAAGTAGCTTATGCTAAGCAAATACCCGGTAGTGGTTGGTTTGATGACGGACATGTAACAGACATGTATTATTGTGAATATGACGGTGGTAATGACTATATTCCTGAAGTTTATTTCGGTAGATTTTCAGCAAGCTCTGTTGCACAATTAAATCCGCAAATTGAAAAAACCTTAATGTTTGAAAAATATACTTTCCCTGACCCAAGTTTTTTAGGTGAAGTTGTTTTAGTTGCAGGCTCTGATAATAGTTGGGCACCAACTCATGCAAATGGTCAAGTAAATTATTCGCATAATTATTACTTTAACGATGACCATGGAGTTACAGAAGCTAATGTTTATTTGCATCCTGCTTCAAGTGGGCAGGCAACTGCAATTAGGACAAGAATTGGACAAGGTGTTGGTTTAGCAAATTATACAGCGCATTGTGATGAAACAGGATGGGCAGATCCTAAATTTAGCGTCAGTCATATTTCATCGCTAAATAATGAAAATAAATACTTTTTTAGTATTGGCAACTGTTGTTTATCAAATAAATTTGAAGTAGGCGAGTGTTTTGGAGAAGCACTTGTTAGAGCAAATAAAAAAGGAGCAGTAGCTCATATTGGTGGTTCAAATAGTACTTATTGGGACGAGGATTTTTATTGGACAGTAGGTTTAACTTCTACAATTACAGCTAACGTAACTTATGAACAATCTGGCTTAGGAGCTTATGACCATTTATTCCACGATAGAGGCGAAGATCCATATCCAAGTGCTTACGAAATGATTTATGCAGGAAATATGGCAGTGGAAGCATCAACTTCTTCACTAAAAAAATATTATTGGGAGATTTATCATGTAATGGGAGATCCTTCTTTAATGCCTTATGTTGGTGTTCCCGAACAAATACAAGCTTCTTACTTAGCAAGTCTCCAAATAGGTATGAGCTCTCTTACTGTTAATACTGAAGAAAATGCTTATGTGGCTTTAAGTAATGATGGTGTACTATTAGATGCTGTTCTTGCAAACTCATCAGGAATTGCTGTTTTGAATTTTGACGCTTTAACTAATGTTGGCAATCTTGATATTGTAATTACAAAACAATTTAGAGCTCCATTAATTCAACAAATTGCGGTTATACCTAACGATAATGATTATGATGCAATGCTTAGTGCAATTATTGCTCCAACAAGTCAAATTCATATTAGTCAAGCAAGCTTTGTGCCTTCTGTAAAAATCATGAATCTTGGGCAAATAGATCTAAATTCTGTTGTTGTTGCTTATATTTTAGATAATCAAGAACCTGTTACATTAGATTGGACAGGAAATTTAGAAAGCTTAGAAACTGAAGTTGTCAATTTTCCTGAAATTACTCTTACAGAGGGTAGTCATATTTTTACTGCTTTTGTTGAAAATCCAAATGGAGAAACCGATCAATATCCACAAAATGATGAAATGACTAAAAATGTGTTGGTTTATTCTGGTAATGTAAAAATTGAATCTATTCAAAGCCCAGAAGATTCTTATTGCAATACTAATACATTAAGCCCAAAAATTACAATTAAAAATATGGATAGTGAGTCAGTAAGTTCTTGCCTAATATCTTATGTTTGTGAAGGAATAACTGACGAATTTTCTTGGACTGGAAATCTTGCCTCAAACTCTACAACTCAAATTACTTTTCCTGAAAAAACTTTTCCTGATGGACATAACAATATAGTTTTTACAATAGAAAGTGTAAATGATGGAAGTAATTTAGCTAGTTTTGGAAATAGCTTAGAGAAAAATTTCAAGGTGATAAGTGTTGCAAACACAATAATTGTTGATATTTTAAGTGATTATTTCCCAGAGCAAAATACTTGGGAATTAACAATGGACGAAACTTCAGAACTTATTTATACAGAAAGTTTATCAAACGCAAATTCTCATCATATTAAAGAATTATGTTTGGGTAATGGTTGTTATACTTTCGAAATTACAGATAGCAATAATGATGGAATGAATGGGTGGTGGTTGAATTCAGCTAAAGGAAGTGTGAAAATTACAAACGCTTCAACTTCTGAAACTTTGTGGGAATATACAAGTAGTGGCAACTGGTCAAGCAAAACTTTTCAATTTTGCTTGGATTTAACTGACATAGAAAGCCATACAGCAAATATTAATATTTATCCAAATCCAAGTACAGGAATTATTAATATTGAAAATGAAAATATTATTTCAAATATTTCTGTTTTTAATAATATTGGACAAATGCTTGAAAATAAAAACTATAAGGATAGCAATATTAGTATAGATCTACACAATTTACCAAATGGAATTTATTTTATAAAAATTACTGATGACACAAAAGTTATTACTAGAAAAATAACTTTAAATAAATAAAAATTGTTTAAAATATTTATCATAAGCCCGATTTTATTTCGGGCTTTTTGTTTTTGTAAAAAGTTTTTTATAAATTTGTAAAAAACCATAAGCAATGAAAAAGATTTGTCCTGTTTGTAATCAAGAATTTGAAGGTAGGTCTGATAAGAAATTCTGTTGCGACCAATGTCGTAATACTTATAATAATCACAAATATGCTGACTTTTCAAATCAAACGAGAAATATAAATAGAATTTTAAAAAACAATAGAAAAATTCTGTCCGATTTATTTGAAAAAGGAATTTATAAAATTCATAAAGAAAAACTTTTAAAAGCAGGTTATAATTTTGATTATTTAACCAGTATTTATGAAACAAAATCAAAAAAAACTTATCACTATTGCTACGACTTTGGAATAGCTGCAATCGAGGAGGGTTGGTTTTTAATAGTTGAGAAATTAGAAGACTTAGATTAATCAAGATTTTTTATTATTTCACTTTTTCTGTTTTTAAACAAAGCTCTAAGTTTTTGTTTATTAGATTAGAATATTAATTTTGTATCAACTTAAATTTTAAATTATGATAAAACTAATTTCAAAGCATAAGCAAAACGAAAATATCGTTTATATTATCTCAAAAAAAACTCAAATAAAAAAACTTGAATTAAGTAATGAAGAGCAAAATTATGTGCAAAAAATCTTTGAGAACAAATCAGATTTTGTGCATATAAATTCCTTAAGTTTTTCAAAATTTGTAATTCTTGCAAATGAAGAAAAGGAAATTAATTCAAGATTAGAAATTTTAAGAAATTTGGCTAATAAAACTGTAAATATTTTAAATGAACTAAAATATACTGAGCTAAATATTCTAGATTTAAGTGAAAAATATGCCTTAGAATTTGCTGAAGCCTTAAGTCTAAGCACATATTCATTTAATAAATATTTTAAAAATAAGGAAGAAAAAACCATTAGTTTAAAATCTATTAATATAATTAGTGAAAAACTTTCAGAAAAAGATATTCAAGTAAAAAATGCTTTATGTGAAGGTGTTTTTGTGGCTAGAGATATAATCAATGAACCTGTTTCTTTCATGACTGCTACTAAACTTGGTCAGGAAGTAGAAAGTTTAGCTAAAAAGTTTGGTTTTAAAGCTGAAGTTTTTGACAAAGGTAAAATTGAGAGTTTAAAAATGGGCGGATTATTAGCAGTAAATCGTGGCAGTGTTGAACCTCCAACTTTTTCTGTATTAAGTTATGAACCCAAAAATGCAGTAAATGAAAATTATATTGTTTTGGTTGGAAAAGGTTTAGTCTTTGATACAGGTGGTATTAATCTAAAACCTAGTGGCTCTTTAGAAACCATGAAAAGTGACAAATCGGGTGGGGCTGCTGTAATTGGAGTTATTTCTGCAATAGCAAAAGCAAAATTACCAATTAAAATTATTGGTTTACTACCTTCAACCGACAATAGGCCTGGAAATAATGCTTATGTACCCGAAGATATTATTACAATGCATGATGGAACTACAGTTGAAGTTATGAATACTGACGCTGAGGGAAGATTAATTTTAGCTGATGCTTTATCATATGCGAAAAAATTCAATCCTGATTTAGTAATTGATATAGCTACACTTACAGGAGCTGCCGTTGTGGCTATTGGTGAAAGTGCAACAGCTGTAATGGGCAATTCGGAAAAGCATATTTCTGAACTCAAAAAAACAGGATTTGAAGTTTGGGAAAGACTTGTTGAACTACCTCTTTGGGAGGATTTTGGAGAACAATTAAAATCCCCAGTGGCTGATATGAAAAATATCGGAACCCGTTGGGGTGGTGCAATCACTGCTGGAAAGTTTTTAGAGCATTTTACTGATTATAATTGGGTGCATTTGGATATTGCAGGTCCAGCTTTTACCGAAAAAAATGATTCTTACCGCGGAAAAGGTGGTACTGGAGTTGGTGTTAGATTAATTTTTAATTATTTATTAAAAACATTTGAATAAATTAAGAGAAAATTTAAACTTTTTGCTTAAAATAGATTATAAAAACTTAACTTTGCATGAATTAAAAAATAAAAAATGAGTAGATTAAAAATAGGTATTACTCATGGCGACATAAACGGAATTAGCTATGAAGTGATTATAAAAACATTATCAGACACAAGATTAATAAGTAATATTATTCCAATAATTTATGGTTCTCCAAAAGTTTTAGCATATTATAGAAAAGCATTAAACAATAACAGTCAAACTATTACAATTAATTCAGTTGAAGATGCAAAAGCAAGGAATATAAATGTTATAAATTGTAATAGCGATGATGTTAGGGTAGAAATGGGTTTGTCAACCGAAATGGCTGGTTTGGCTTCTTATCAAGCTTTAGAAAAGGCTGTTCAAGATTTAAAAAGTAATAAAATTGATATAATAGTAACTGCTCCAATTAATAAGAAAAATATTCAGGCAGCAGGATTTAATTTTCCTGGACATACCGAGTTTTTTGCTAAAGAATTTAATTCAAAAAATCATTTGATGATTTTAATGAATGATGCTATAAAAATTGGAGTAGTAACAGGACATATTCCTTTAAGCGAAGTGCCATCAGCAATAAGCCAAGAACTAATATTAGAAAAATTAAATACTTTAAATCAAAGTCTTAAAAATGATTTTTTAATAAAAAAACCACGTATTGCTGTACTTAGTTTAAATCCTCATTGCGGAGATGATGGCTTAATTGGTAAAGAAGAAAAAACTATTATAATTCCTGCAATAGAACAAGCAAAAAACCAAGATATATTAGCTTTTGGTCCTTATCCTGCTGATGGGTTTTTTGGAGCAGCTTTATATAAAAAGTTCGACGCTGTTTTGGCAATGTACCACGACCAAGGCTTAGCTCCCTTTAAAGTAATTGCTTTTGAAGACGGAGTAAATTATACAGCAGGTTTGCCAATAGTACGAACATCGCCGGCACATGGTACCGCATATGAAATTACAGGTAAAAATATTGCTTCTGAGCAATCTTTTAGATCTGCATTATATAAAGCAGTGGATATTTATAAAAATAGAAATTTTCAAGCTGAATTAGAAAAAGGAAAATTAAATATAGAAGATTTAGGTGATATTAAAGAAATAAATCAAAACGGAGAGTAATGAAAATATTTACAAAACAAGAAGCTTTAGATTATCATAGCAATGGTAGAAAAGGAAAAATTGAAGTAATTCCTACAAAAGCATTTCAATCTCAAAAAGACTTATCCCTTGCATATTCACCTGGAGTAGCAGAACCTTGCTTAGAAATTGAAAAAAACGATAAATTAGCTTATGATTATACCGCAAAAGGAAATCTTATTGGTGTAATTTCAAACGGAACAGCTGTTTTAGGTTTAGGTAATATTGGAGCTCAAGCGGCAAAACCTGTAATGGAAGGAAAAGGTTTTTTGTTTAAAATTTTTGCTGATATTGATGTTTTTGATCTTGAAATTAATGAAAATAATCCGCAAAAACTTATTGAAATAATTAAAACTTTAGAACCAAGTTTTGGTGGAATAAATCTTGAAGATATTAAAGCTCCTGAATGTTTTGTTATTGAAGAAAGACTGAAATCTGAAATGAATATTCCAGTTTTTCACGACGATCAACATGGTACTGCAATTATATCGGGTGCAGGTTTATTAAACGCTTTAAAATTAGTAAATAAAAAAATTGAAGATGTAAAAGTAGTTTTCAATGGTGCAGGTGCTGCAGGTATTGCTTGTGCAAGATTTTTTGTAAGCTTAGGTGTTGCAAAAGAAAATATTGTATTGTGCGATTCAAAGGGGGTTGTAAGACAAGATAATTTTGGAGATAATATTTACAAAAAAGAATTTGCAACTAATAGAAATATCAATACTTTAGCAGAAGCTATGAATGGGGCTGATGTCTTTGCAGGAGTTTCTGTTGGTAATGTTGTTAGTAAAGAAATGATTAAATCAATGTCGGAAAACCCTATTGTTTTTGCAATGGCTAACCCCGATCCAGAAATATCTTATGATGATGCCATAAAAGCTCGCCCGGATCTTATTATGGCAACCGGCAGAAGTGATTTTCCTAATCAAGTTAATAATGTACTTGGTTTTCCATTTATTTTTAGAGGTGCCTTGGATGTTCAGGCTTCGTGTATTAACGAAGAGATGAAAAAAGCTGCAGCAAAATCACTTGCGGAATTAGCCCTATTACCAGTTCCCGATTATGTTAGCAAAGCATATGGGCAAGAAAAAATAGAATTTGGAAAAGAATATATTATTCCAAAACCACTAGACTTAAGAGTAATTGAATATGTTGCTGTTGCTGTTGCAAAAGCTGCGATAGAAACAAAAGTAGCGAATAAAATAATAAAAGATTGGGAAACTTATAAAATAGAATTGAGAAAACGAGTGGAGAGAGTTCACAATAATTACTATAAGTTTAATTCTTAGTTTTATAAAATTATATTAAAAAATTTTATAAATTTGTACAATTGAAACTTTATACTTAAGCTTTTAGCAAATATTAGTTTAAGTAAATTAAAATAATTAAGCTATGAGAAAGTCTGTAATAATCTTAATTCTATTTTGTTTTACAAGTACAAATTTTTTATTTTCTCAAAATAAATTTGAGAGACTTGAGTCTGCCAAACAATTTAATGAAAAACACAATTTTGCGGAAGCAATAATAATTTTGGAAGATTTAATTGGTTATGATAATGAAAATTATGAATATTTTCAAGAAATAGCTTATGCTAATCTAAATCTTTTAAAATTTGATGAGGCTATTAAGTATTATCAAAAAGCAATAGAGCTTAATAAAGATTGTGTGAAGTGCTATGCTTACTATTCAAGAGCCGAGTATGAAAAGGAAAATTTAGAAAAAGCAGAAAAAATTATTAATGAAGCCTTAGAAATTGACAGTAATTTTCCTCTTCTTTATATGACAAGGGGTCTGATTTATTTAAAAACAAATAGGAAAGAACTTGCTATATCAGATTTTAATAAATCCATTGAGCTAGACCCTGATAACGAGGACTTTTATATTACTAGAGCTAATTATTATATTCAAATTTCTGAACTTCATAATGCTTATAGCGATATAACTAAGGCGATAAAGTTAAAATCTAAAAATCCTCAATATTACTATTATAGAGCTTATGTTCTTACAAATTTAAAACTCCATGATGAGGCAATTATCGATATTAATAAAGCTATAGAATTAAATAATGCCGAAGTAAATTATTTTAATTTGAAAAGCACTATTTTAATGAATTGGGGAAAGTTTGAAGAAGCTGAAAGTGTAATTTATAAATCTCTTGAATTAGTTCCTGATGATTATAATGCGTATATAGCTCTATCTGAAGTTTATATGACACTAAATAATATGGATAGTTATTGCGAAGTTGTTGATAATGCAATTAATTTATGTCCAGAATCTGAGATGCAAAATGTTGAAATGCTAAAATCTTGGAGAGATAAATATTGCTATGACGACAAACTACCTTATTATATTTCACGTGCTTTAGCTTATTTTATAGAAAATGATTTTGGAAATGCTATAAATATTTCAAAACAAGCTAATCAAAAACTTGGAGCATCCTCAATATTGTACAATATTATTGGGTCCTCTTATATGGCTCGTAAAGAATATAATCTTGCTAAAAACTATTTTGATTCTTGCAAAAACGTTATAGACCTTACGGCAAAAGAGATTTCTGATTATTACAGTATAAATGTTTCTAGTAGCGAGTCTGAGTTTTTGGTAAATTCATATATTATTAGAGCAGATTTTGGACTTGCAATAATATGTTTAGCTAAAAATGATTATAAATCAGCGTTTTTATATATTATGAACACAATTAATAAAGCAGAAAAATTAGAAAATTTTGAAGGATTAGATTTGCTTTATATTACTAAAGGTTTAATTTATTTAGGACAAAAAGATTTGATAAATGCAGAAAAATCCTTTACAATAGCACAAGATAAAAACCCATATAATCCAATTCCTAGGGTAAATTTAGCTTTAGTTGAGCTATTTAAGATAAGTGATTTTAAATTAAAAAACTTAAAATTCCAATATGAACAGAAAATTTCTTGCCCACGATTAATTTTACCTAATATAAAACTAGCAAAAAACTTTGATTTAGAATTATTAGAGCCGATTTTGGAAATTTGTAATTTTGCTGTTCAAATGAATCCTCAGAATCCTGTTTCTTGGTTGTGTTTAGCAAAAATTCTTCAATTAAAAGAAGACCCTGAATATTGTAAAGCTCTGCAAAACGCCAGAGATTATGGCTTGTATGATTCTTTTAATGAAATTAAAGCTGATTGTAAATAAAAATAATTATAAGATTATGAAATTAGATTTATCAAATTCAATAAGTTTTTTAGGAGAAAATTCTTTTTCACGTTCACTAGAATATGCCTTAACAAAATTAGAAACTTTAAATTCAGGAAAAGGGGAGGGGGCTGAGTTTTTGGGCTGGATAAATTTAGTTCAAGCTTTTGATGAAGAAGATATAGAGGATATTATTAATGTGGCGGAAAATCTTCAAAATTTAGAAGCTGTTGTAGTTATTGGCATTGGCGGTTCATATTTAGGAGCAAAAGCTGTAATTGAAGCACTTAAACCACATTTTAATAAAACTAAAACAGAAATTTTATTTGCAGGTCATACTTTAAATGGAAACTATCATAAAGACTTGTTAGATTATTTGCAAAACAAAGAATATGGACTTGTTGTAATATCTAAATCCGGAACTACTACAGAACCAGCAATTGCGTTTAGGCTTTTGTATGATGATATAAAAAAACGCTGGAATAAAAATATAATTAAAGAAAGACTTGTAGTAATTACTGATGCAGAAAAAGGGGCTTTGCGTCAACTTGCAGATAAAGAGCAGTTTACAGATTTTATTATTGCAGATAATATTGGAGGTAGATTTTCTGTTTTATCGGCTGTAGGGCTTTTACCTATTGCTATAGCAGGTTTTGATATTAAAGAGTTTTTAAGAGGAGCATCTATAGCTCAGGATATTTGCTTAGAAAAAAGTCCTGAAAATCCCGCAGTTAAGTATGCTGCTATGAGAAATTTACTTTATGCTGCAGGATATAAAATCGAAATTTTAGTAAATTATAATCAAAGATTGGTGTTTTTAGCTGAATGGTGGAAACAACTTTTTGGAGAAAGTGAAGGAAAAGAAAATAAAGGTATTTTTCCTGCTTCAGCTTCTTTCACAACTGATTTACACTCTCTTGGGCAATATATCCAACAAGGAGAAAGGCATTTGTTTGAAACTACAATTTTTGTTGAAGATGATTCTGATTCTCCAATAATTCCAAATGATGAGGAAAATCTTGATAAATTAAATTATCTGGCTGGAAAAAGCTTAGAATATGTAAACCAAAAAGCCGCTCAAGCTACAATAATGGCTCATGTTGAAGGAAAAGTTCCAAATATTTCTATTTCTATAGATTATTTAGATGAATATAAT
>JALOAQ010000059.1 GCA_023228725.1 Bacteroidales bacterium
TATTCCATTAACTGCATTTGTAATTCCATTTCCTGACCAAGTTCCACCTGAACTTATGGCAGTTAAATTTACAGAAATGTTTTCATTTTCGCAATAAGGTCCTGCAGGAGTAATTGTTGCAAATACTTCTGAGTCCACATGTATTGTTTCTGTATCTGAATCAGAGCAAACACCGTTTTCCACAAAATAAGTAATTGTATGGTCTCCGGCCGTTGCCACACTAGGGTTAAATATTCCATTTGTTTGGTCTGTAATTCCATTTCCTGTCCAAGTTCCGCCTGGACTTATGGCAGTTAAATTCACAGAAATGTTTTCATTTTCGCAATAAGGTCCTACAGGAGTAATTGTTGCAAATACTTCTGAATCAACATGTATTGTTTCTGTATCTGAATCAGAACAAGCACCATTTGTAATTGAATAAGTAATTGTATGGTTTCCTGCACCAGCCACACTTGGGTTAAATATTCCATTAACTGCATTTGTAATTCCATTTCCTGTCCAAGTTCCACCTGAACTTATAGCAGATAGTGAAACTGCGGGTTCATTTTCGCAGAAAGGTCCTGCAGGTGTTATTGTTGCATCAACTTTTGCGTCAACGTGTACATTTATAGTTGTGTCTGTTTGGCAATAGCCGTTATTGTATGAGTATGAAATTGTGTGATTTCCTGGACCTGCTGTATTTGGACTAAAAGTTCCATTTGTAGCACTTAATATTCCTGTTCCTGACCAAGTCCCACCACTTGGGTTTGCTATTAAGTTAGTATTAGGGTCAGTTTCGCAAAAAGGACCAATATTACTAAAATTTATAGGTGTAGGGTGATGTACAGTAACTTTAACCGATTCTGTACCAGGACATAATGGAGCGAAGTAAATATCGTCTATAGCAAAATCGTTTCCATTAGCAATTGTATTTTGATTAACTATACAAATTTGGATACTTGTATTTGAGCCAGAATTCCAAGTTTCATAAAATTCTCTCCATTCACATTCTGTTGAAGATGCTGTAAAAGGATTTCCTAATAGCACTCCATTTATTGAAAATTGGAGTATTGCAGGATTAGGTAAGCATACAGTAGTTATCCAGGTGGAAAATATATAATCTGTATTTGGAATCACATCAATATCTTGACACCAAACTTTTCTATTAGTAATGGTATTTCCATTTACAACCATCATATTTCCTGTGCCTGTTGTGTGATCTCCACATTGTTTAAAGTTTGAGTGATAATTTCTTGGATTAGTACCTATCATATAATTACCTTCGGGGACTAAATTTGTATTATAATTATATTCAGTAGAGAAATTTGAATTACCATTAGAAAAATCTCCATTTTGAATTACTGTACAACTAGGAGCATAGCCGGTAACTATATAGTTAGTTGTAACAGTTGGACTGGCAATTGGGTTGGCAATATTTGGATTACTTAAACCATCCGTAGGAGACCATTCGTAAATTAAAGCCCCCGTAACGTTTAATTGATAATCATCTCCAATACAAATATCGGCATCATCAGATACTATTAAATCTGGTTCGTCACATATGAAAACCGTAATGTTGTTTGTACTTGTACAGCCGTTTGCATCAGTGCCAGTTACTGTATATGTCGTAGTTTCAAGTGGTGAGGCTGTAACACTTGCTCCAACTGTGGACGATAAGTAGTTTGATGGAGACCAAGTGTAAGTAGATGCACCTGAGGCTGTAATTAAAACATCATCATTTTCACATATAAAAGGTGCAGAAGGAGTAAAACTAATTAATGGCGTTGCTTGTGAAATAGAAGTTATTCTATATCTATTTGAAACTGTGCCAGTAGTACAAAAAGTAATATAGTGTGGACCCGGTCCATTTAAGCAAGTTGCCTGTCCTAATGGAACTGGTGCGCCACAATTTACCCTATAAGTTTGACTACCTGAAGGAACAGTACCTGAAGAAACTTCAAATTTTACTCCTATTGCATTAGGATGCAAGTTAACTTTAAATTCAACACAGCGATATGTTGTCCCAATTCCACAACATTGACCATTTCTAGAAATATTGCCAGATGTCCAACTTGCAGTAGGAGAAGATGTTAGATTAACGTCATTATAAGGTGTAGATGAAGAACAAGAACCTGATTGTGAAAATGAAAATTGTGTGTTTAGAATAATGAAAGTGAATATTAATAAAACGAGTTTTTGAATAAACCTAAATTTATAAAAATGCGTAAAAATACGCATTGTGTTTTTTATAGTTGATATGTGGTGATTCGTTCTCATAATATTCGTTTTTTTATTTTGATAAAAATCCTTAACCACTTAAAAATCAAGTGGTTTTATATATAATTAGACGTATATTTTTAATAAAAGTTTTCTTTTTTTAGTAATTAATTAATAATTATCTTAAATTTAGAGTAATTCTAAATAGCCTATTTCTTTTTTAATATTTAAAATAAAAAACTAATTTTACATATTCTTAAAATTTGATTTAAATGTCTATTAAAGTACAAAATATAACAAAAATTTTTGGTCAACAAAAAGCCTTGGATAATGTTAGTTTTGAAATTGAAAGTGGTGAAATTGTTGGGTTTTTAGGGCCTAATGGAGCTGGAAAATCTACAATGATGAAAATTATAACTGGTTTTATACCTGCTAATAATGGTGAAGTTTTTATTAATAATAAAAATATTGTTGAAGAGCAAAATTATATAAAACGCGTTATTGGTTATTTACCTGAACAAAATCCTCTTTATTATGATATGTATGTGCTTGAGTTTTTGAGGTTTATAGCAGGGATTTATTCTTTGCCAAATAAAAAAGCAAGAATTAATGAAGTAATTGAGCTTACAGGTTTAATACCCGAAATGCATAAAAAAATCTCTGCTCTATCAAAAGGTTATAAGCAAAGAGTTGGTTTGGCGCAAGCTATTATTCATAATCCCCAAGTGTTAATTTTGGATGAACCTACCTCAGGCTTAGATCCAAATCAAATTGTTGAAATTAGAAATTTAATTAAGGATTTGGGTAAAAGCAAAACTGTTTTGCTATCAACTCATATTATGCAAGAGGTTGAAGCTATTTGTGATAGAGTTTTAATAATAAATAAAGGTCTTGTTGTTGCTGATAATTCTATAAAAGGACTTCAAACAAAATTAAAAATTAAAGTTAGAGTTTTGAACTTGGAAACTTTAAAACCAGTTGATGAGAAAAAAGTAAAAGCTATTGCAGGAGTCTTGCAAATTCAAAACTTAGGAAATAATAATTATAATATTGAGTTTGATGCAAGTAAAGATATTAGACAAGATATTTTTAATTTTGTTGTAAAGGATGATAATACAGTATTGAGCCTACAATTAAAAGAGCAAAGTTTAGAACAAGTTTTTACAAAGTTAACATCAAGGCTTAAATAATTAAGACTCTATATAAATTTCAATAATTTCAGAATAAACTTCAGGAATTATGTGTACATCTTTTATTGTAGCGGGAATTAAAATTGTTTCAGCTTTTGTTAATGTTTCTGTTTTATTTGAACCTGTTTTTATTTGAACTTTTCCATTTATACAAAAATAAACAACAAAAGAATCTAAATCGTAATAATTTTTTTGTGTTTCGTTCATAATAGCTAAGTAGTTCAAGGTAAAAAATTGGTTTGAAATAATTTTATTTTGTGAATCTGGCTTTTTTGTGAAAAAACTCTTTAAATATTCTGTTTTTGAATAGTCAATAACATCTTTTGCTAAATCTAAATGAAGTTCTCTGTCTTTTCTGCCGTAATCATAAATTCTATATGTAATATCGGAGGTTTGCTGAACTTCTAAAATTAAATTTCCTGCTCCTAAGCTATGAACTCTACCTGCTGGCATATAATAAACTTCTCCGGCTTTTGTTTCAACTGCATTTAACAAATCTTCTAAACTGTTTTGCTTTACTGCATTATAAAACTCCTCGGCATTTGTGCTTTTAGAAAAACCTGAAACTAATTTAGCATTTTTATCTGTTTCTAAAATATACCAAATTTCTGATTTACCTCTAGCATTATGTCTTTCTTTAGCTGTTTCGTCATTTGGATGTACTTGAACAGATAAATTTTCTTTTGCCTCGATAATTTTTATTAATAAAGGAAATTCATATCCAAATTTTTCAAATATCTTGTCTCCAAGAATTTCTCCCATATAAATTTCTATTATTTCTTCTATGGTATTATTTTTTAAAAAGCCATTTGACACTATAGATAAATCTCCTTGTATTGCTGAAATCTCCCATGCTTCACCGCAGTTATCGGGTGTCTTTTTGTCAGATTTTAAATTTTTAATTTTATCTCCGCCCCAAACTTTTGTTTTGTAAATTGATTTAAATTTTATTGGATATAGCATTTGTAAAATATTTTTGTTATTTTTAAAAACTCAAAATTAGTATTTTATTTTAAATAAATGGTAATATTATGTTAGTTGTTGGCATTGCCGGAGGAACAGGTTCCGGAAAAACTACAGTAGTTAGGAAAGTAATTGAAAAATTGCCTCAAAACTGCGTTACTTTAATTCCTCAAGATTCATATTATAAAGATAATAGTCATTTACCCTTAGAAGAAAGGCAACAAATAAACTTTGACCACCCGGATTCTATAGAGTGGACTCTGTTAATAGAACATATAAAAAAATTAAAAGAGTCAAAAACTATTGAGCAACCGATTTATTCCTATTTAACTTGTACGCGTAGTGAAGAAACCATAAAAGTACAAGCTCTAAAATTAATTATTATTGAGGGTATTTTAATTTTGGGAAACAAACATTTACGGGATTTGATGGATTTAAAAGTCTTTGTAAACGCCGATGCAGATGATAGATTATCCAGGGTTATTAAACGTGATATTATTGAAAGGGGGCGTTCTGTAAATATGGTTTTGGAAAGATACGAAAAAACTGTGAAACCCTCTCACCTTCAGTTTATTGAACCAACTATGCGTTATGCAGATATTATTGTGCCACAAGGTGGAAATAATGATGTTGCAATAGATTTGTTAAGTAAATTTATCCTTCAAAATATAAATAAATAATTATGTTAGAAAATATTAAATTAAACGAAGTATTGTTTTTAGATATAGAAACTGTTCCTGCAAATCCTGATTTTGAAAGTCTTGGTGAAAATTTTCAGAAACATTGGGAAAAGAAATCGGCTTATTTTAGAAGCGAAAATGAATCAGCTTCAGATGTTTACAATCGTGCTGGAATTTATTCTGAATTTGGAAAAATCATATGTATATCTGTTGGGTTTATTTATGAGAAACAACTTAGAGTAAAATCATTTTATGGTGATGACGAAAAGCAGTTGCTAACAGAATTTGCCAATATGATTATTGCTTGGGATAAATTCGGAAATAAACAAATATGTGGTCATAATATCAAAGAGTTTGATATTCCTTATATTTCGCGTAGAATGTTGGTGAACGGTTTAAATCTCCCACCTGCATTTGACTTAGCTGGAAAAAAACCTTGGGAAATAAAACATATAGACACTTTAGAATTATGGAAATTTGGTGATTATAAAAATTTCACTTCTTTAGCCTTGTTAGCTGATTTATTTAATATTCCCACACCAAAAGATGATATTGACGGAAGCCAAGTTTATGAAGTTTATTATATTGAAAAAAATATTGAGAGAATTGCAACTTATTGTGAAAAAGATGTTTTATGTGTTGCAAATTTATTGCTAAAGTTTATGGGTAAACCAATAATTGATTTTGAAGATATAGAGAAAGCTTAAAAATACAAAAAGGTGCTGTCTCATAAGTGTCAATCTGTTTCTTTCAATATTCGGACTCAGTTACGTATTTCTGTATGCTCCTTCGTCCTCAATTTTAGAGCCTTGCATTTTAACACTTCTGAAACAGCTTGAAAGTTTATTGTTTTAAAACTTGTTTTAACACAGCCTATTTTATTTTATTTGGATATATTATTAAATAATCAGCATAGCATCTCCATAAGTTCCAAACCTATATTTTTCTTTAATTGCCACCTCATAGGCGTTCATTAATTCATGATAACCTGCAAAGGCTGCAACAGAAATCATCAATGTAGATTTAGGTAAATGAAAGTTTGAAACCATAGCATCAGGTACTAAGATATCTGCAGGCGGGAAAAGGAATTTGTTTGTCCAACCTTCAAAAGGTTTTAAATAACCTGTAGTTGTAACAGCACTTTCAAGAGTTCTTAAAACTGTGGTTCCTACTGCGCAAACTTTATGTTTTTCTTGTTTTGTTTTATTTACTAAATTGGCTAATTCTTCAGTAATAAAAATTTGTTCAGAATCCATTTTGTGTTTTGTTAAATCCTCAACATCAACATCTCTAAAACTACCCAAACCTACATGTAAAGTAACATATCCGAATTCTACACCAATTATTTCTAATCTTTTTAAAAGTTCTCTACTAAAATGCAAACCTGCAGTCGGCGCCGCAACAGCTCCTTCGTTTTTGGCATATATAGTTTGATATCTATCTTTATCTTGGTCTTCTACTTCTCTTTTTATAATATGTGTAGGCAGTGGCGTTTGTCCTAATTTATAAATTTTTTCTTTGAAACTAGGATAATCACAATTAATTAAAAACCTTAAAGTTCTACCTCTGGAGGTTGTGTTATCAATAACTTCTGCTACTAAGTCTTCGTCTTCTCCAAAATATAATTTATTTCCAATTCTAATTTTACGTGCAGGATCAACTAAAATATCCCACAAACGCTGTTCTTTGCTTAGTTCACGTAATAAAAAAACTTCGATTCTAGCTCCTGTTTTTTCTTTATTTCCATATAGCCTAGCAGGAAAAACTTTAGTATCATTAAAAACCATTAAATCTTTTTCATCAAAATAATCTTTAATATCTTTGAAAAGTTTATGTTCAATTTGCTTAGTTTTTTTATTTAGTACTAAAAGTCTAGATTCATCTCTGTTATCTGCCGGATATAAAGCAATTAGCTCTTCTGGTAGATTAAAATTAAATTGCGATAATTTCATGTTTTAATAAATTATTAAAATTATTATTTTATAAGTTATAAATTTAATTCTTGTTTAAAAAGTCAATAAAATATTCTAAATTGATAGCATTATTAATAGAATAATTTCCACTTTTAATTCGCCTAAGATAATACAAAAAAGCCCCGTTGTCAAGTCTTTTTCCAAAATCATTTGCTAAAGTTCTAATATAAGTGCCTTTTGAACAAGCAATAGTAAGGTTTACATCGGGTAAATTAATTTTGTTTATTTCATATTTACTAATATTAATTTCACGTTGTTCAAGTTTAAGTTTCTTGCCTTTTCTGGCAAATTCGTAAGCACGTTTTCCCTTAATTTGAATTGCAGAATAAATAGGCGGAGTTTGTAAACTTATACCTAAAAAACTTTTTGCAACTTTATAAATATCTTCTTTGCTTATGTTTTCAAGACTAAACTCTTTATCAATTTCTGTTTCCATATCATATGATGGGGTAGTAGCTCCTAACCTAAAAGTTGCTTCGTAAGTTTTTTCCCCTTCTTGTAAACTTTCTATTAGCTTGGTATATTTTCCTGTGCAAATAATTAAAACCCCTGTTGCTAAAGGGTCTAAAGTTCCTGCATGACCAACTTTAATTTTTTGGTTTCCTGTAACTTCTCTTAACTTATATCTAATTTTATTTACAACATCAAAAGATGACCAAGTTAAAGGCTTGTCAATAACAATTATTTCTCCTGCCTCGAAGTTAGGGGTTTTATTGAAATTATAACTTTCTATCACTTACTTTACAAAGAAAATTGTTATTACACCTATTAATATACAATATACGGCAAACCAATAAAGTTTTCCTTTTTTAACAAGATTTATCATTGCAGTACAGGCGAATAAACCTGAAATAAAAGCTGCAAAAAATCCTATTAATAATGAACTTATAGGAATTCCACTAGAACTTGCATGACCTCCAATTATGTCTAAAAAATTTTCACCTAAAATTGGAATTAAAACCATTAAAAATGAAAACTTTGCTATTTCTTCTTTTTTATTTCCATTTATTAACCCAGTTGCTATTGTTACACCAGAACGAGAAATGCCGGGAAAAACAGCTATCGCCTGCGAAATTCCAATTATAAAAGCGTCTAAATAATTAATATCTCTTTGTTTTTTCTTTTTAAAAAAATATGTGAAAAACAATAAAGCTGCCGTAATTATTAGCATAGAACCAATAAAGACAAAGTTATCTCCTGCAAAAAGTTTATTTACTTGGTCTTTTAGCAATAAACCAACAATTAATACAGGAATCATTGAAACTAATATTTTAAAAATATAGCTTGTTTCTTGGTTATATTTGAATTTAAAAAGACCGGAAAGTAATTTTAAAATATCTTTTCTAAATACTACTATAGTGCTTAGAACAGTTGCACCATGAACCATTATTGAGAAGTAAAAGTTTTCTTCTCCTTTTATTCCGAATAAAGATTTTCCAATTTCTAAATGTGCACTGCTACTTACAGGCAAAAACTCAGTTAATCCTTGAATTAATCCAAGAATTAAAGCTTCAAACCACTCCATATATCAAGTTTATTTTGATTTAGACTTAGGTCGCCAAAGTATTGCGAAAATTTCAATTATAAAACCTATCAGAATAATTATTGGTGATAATGTGATTCTTCTAAAATTAAAAATTTCTTCGTTAAACACATTTGGATCTGTGCTTTTACCACCAGACATTAAAATAAAGCCTAGTATTATTAATGCAAATCCAATAGCAATAAGTATATAATTTTGTTTACCTAAAGTAAATCCGGAATTTTGTACTTGAATTTCAGTTTTTTCAGTTTTGTTCATATTATTAATAGTATAAATTAGATGTTTTTAATTTTAAATATTTGTTTATTGAGAAATAAGTAGAAACGCTTGTTAATAAAATACCTATAATAATTAATATTGCATATAAAGAAATAATAATTATTGGGTCTATAAGACTTACAACTTCACCAAGATGTTTGTTTGTGAAATAAAAAATTGCACTTAAAATGCCTATTGCAATAAGTGAGCTAAATAATCCTTGTAAAGCTCCTGAAATAAGAAAAGGTTTTCGTATAAAACCACGCTTTGCTCCAACAAGTTTCATTGAGTTGATAATGAAACGCTTAGAGAAAATCATTAATCTAACGGTATTGTTTATCAGTGCTAAGGAAATTATAAATAAGGCAACTGAAAATACTAATAATATAATACTGATTTTATTAACATTGTCATTTATTAATCCAAGCAAATTATGTTGATATGCAACTTCTTCAACAATTTCGTTTTCTGTTAAAAATATATTTTCAACTTTACTTATACTATCAGGATGAGCATAAGCGGCAGTTAAATAAACATTTAAAGTTGCCGACAAAGGGTTGTAGCCTAAAGTACTAATAAAATCTTCTCCAAGTTCGTTTTGAAGGGAATTGGCTGCCTCGTCTTTAGTTATATATTCAGTTGCTTTTATAAAGCTTTTAGCATCTAAAGTTTTTTGGTATTGCTTGATATCTGCTTCTCTAATATCATTTTTCATAATTAATGAAAAGCATATATTTTCTTTAACGTATATTGATAAAAAACTTGCTCCTAAAATCATCCAACCAACAATTCCAAGAAGCAGTAGTACCATTGATATACTAACTAAAGAGGTAAGATATGCTCCTCTAACTTTGTGTTTAATATTTCCTTTTTTCATCACTTATTGTACAAGAACTTTTGTATTGATGATTTTATTGTTTTCGCCTATAATCTTTATCAAATATAAGCCTTTTGCAAAATTACTAAGATTATATTTAACTTCACAATTATTAACAATTTCTTTAGAAATTAGTTTTCCTGAAATATCATAAAATTCTATATATTCTATTAGCATTTCATTTGATTTGAATATTATAAATTCATTTGCTGGATTAGGATATATAGAAATATTGTTTTCTGTTTCATCTTCTATTCCTGCTTGACCATAAAACGTAACTTTTATTGTGTCTGTGTGAGAACATCCATTTAAAGCATAAGCAGTTAACCAAAATTCGTGTTCGCCACTTCCATATTCTGAGCCATAAACACTTAACATTGGACCTGTAAAGCCGGTATTCCATAAATATTCTGAAAAAATATGTTCAATTCCAATATTTACATAAGTATCAACATGAGCTAAAATATCATTTCCTAAACTAAAACTTATTGGTTCTCTTAAATCAACAAAAATTGAAGCAGAAGTTTCGCAACCAAAACTGTCGCCTGTAACTGTTACTGAATAAGTGCCGGGTAAATTTACAGTAATGCTTGAAGAAATTTCGCCTGTACTCCATTCGTATGAATAGGCTCCAGTTCCAGCATTTATAGTATATGGACCACATGATATTACTTCATCGTTGATTAGAGCTAAATTATGAAAAGGATGGAAAGTTACAATTATTGTATCTGAATTTGTACAATTGTTTTCTCCTACTACTTCTAAAATAAAAGTTCCGCCAAGTGCTACTTCTAAATATTGTTGATGACTTAAACCATTATTCCAATTATAATGTGAATAAGCTAGGTCTGTTCCTATAGTAATAGTTTCTCCTTCGCACAAATCAATGTCAGGTCCTAAATCTATTTCAGGAGATAAATTGACTATAAGTTCAACAGTATCAGTAGAAACACTTTCACAAGCATTATATGCTAAGCAATAATAATTTCCCGAGTTTTGTAAATTTATATTAGGAATATTTAAAACTGTATCATGTGCTCCAGAAATTGGAATATCGTTATGATACCATTGTAAAGAATAATTTTCGCCTTGAGCATCCATTATTAGATTTAAAGTTTGATGTTCGCATAAAGTTTGATTTGTTGGATTCCATGTAATTGCTGGAGGACTTCCAATAATAATTTCTGTTTCTTCTGAATCAATATAAGCGCAGTCGTTTGCAACTCTGCAAAAATATATACCTGATTGATTTACTTGTGCATTGGTGATTATTATTTCATTATTTGTTTCTGCAGAAAGTGTTGAGCCATTTCTATACCATAAATAAGATAGTGGTTCTTCGCCTGTGGCTGTAATTGTCATTTCGTGAAAATCTCCAACACAAAGTTCTGCTCCAATAGGATTTTGAGTTATTTCAGGTAATGCTTTTATAAAAATATTTATTGTATCTGATGAAACTTCGCCACACATATTTGAGACTAGACAATAATATTCCCCAGAATTTTCGGGTAATGCAGATTCAAAACTAAACTCGGCTTCATTAAAAACCGTAGTTTCTGAACCTAAAATATACCAATTTATATTTAATGGATCTGAACCTAGTATATTTATACTTAGATTAAAGTTTTCGCCTTCGCAAACTTCTTTATCTTGGGAAAATTCAATAATACTAGGAGGGGTATTTACTATTAACTCTACTGTATCACTTGAAATAGAGCCACATTCGTTAGTTACTATGCAATAATAATCTCCGCCCTGACCAGCATTAGTTTCTGTAATTTCCATTATTGTTTCTTGAGTCCCTTGAATATTAGCACCATACACATCTAAACCATTTTTTTGCCATTGATAATATAATGGAGGCGTACCTTCTGTTTTAATTTGAAATTCGTGGTCTTCGCCTACGCATAGTTCTGCTCCAATAGGTTGTATTAAAATTGAAGGTGATTCTTTTCCATATATTTCAGCAATATCGCTTTCAACAGTTCCGCATAAATTTGAAATTTCAAAATAATATCCTGTAGAAACTCCTTCTACTACTGCAATAACCAAGCTGTCAAGGTTAGCATTTGGAATTAATCCTGTATCGGTATTATACCACTGATAATTTACATCTGTAGTACTATAACCACTGGCGTAAATAGTTGTAGCTTCTGTTTCGCACATAATTTGATCTAAGGGCTGCCCGGTTATTGTTGGCTCAGTATTAACAGTTATGTAAACTGTATTGCTAATTACTCCCTCTGTATTACAAATATTATATACGTTTACTGAGTAATAATCAGTATGAGGATATGCTATGTCTATAATTTCTAATGAAGATGTTTGAGCTGTTGGGATGATTGCTCCATTTTTGCTCCAAATATAATATAAGTAATCCCCTTCTGCTTCAACATTAAAAATAACACTACCACCTTCGCAAACTGTTGTTGTGTGTGGTTGTGTCGTAATTGTTGGTGGACTGGCAATTTCTATTTCTAAACTTTCAGACTCAGCAAAGCCACAAGCGTTTTCTACAGTGCAATAATAAACTCCTTCGTCATTATAATCTGCATTTTGTAAAGTGTAAGTTGGATTATAGCTAAGAAAATTATCTCCGTGAAACCAACGCGTGGTGGAGTTTGAACCTGTGAAGTCAACTTCAAATTCATTACTTGCACCTAAACAAACTATACTATATTGGCTTGATACATTGTGTATTTCTGGAGTCTCTGCATCTACAACTATGAAAGAAGTTTCAGACATAGTACTTCCTTCACTATTGCTAACTTCACAATAATATTCACCTGCATCTGAAAGTTCAAGTTCAGAAAATGATAATATGTGAAAACCTGTTCCTACTGGAATTCCATTGTGAAACCATTGATACATTAAAGGCTGAGAACCTTCTGCCATGATTTTTAAGTCGCCTTCACTTCCTACACATTCGTGTAAGCTATTTGGCTGTTGATTAATTACTGGAGCTTGACCACTGAGTAGTTTTATTAAAAAAATGAATAAAAAAAATAATAAATACCTTTTCATAATATATGCTTTAATTTTAAATAAATTAAGCAAGCAATATACAAAAAATAACTTATCCGAATCTTAGAATTTGTCAAAATTTATAAACAACTTTTTGTGTATTGTTAACTTATTAGTTTTGTTATATTTAGAACTCAAGTTTAGCTTGTTCATCACTTGGATTTTCATAGTTTTCATCAATAGATAAAGTATTAGATTTTGTGGCTTGCCTTGCTAAAAAATCACATCTATTATTTTCAATATTATCTGAATGACCTTTAACCCAAATAAATTCTACATTGTGTTTTTTATAAATTTCTAAAAATCGTCTCCACAAATCGGGGTTTTTAACTTTTTTAAATCCTTTTTTTACCCAATCTTTAATCCAATTTTGATTTATTGCTTCCGAAACATATTTAGAATCTGTATAAACAGTAACATTTGAGCCTTCTTTTCTCAACATTTCTAAGCCTACGATTACAGCTAATAACTCCATTCTATTATTTGTTGTAAGTTTAAAACCTTCAGAAACTTCTTTGCGATGTTCTCCAGAAATTAAAACAATGCCATAACCGCCTACTCCAGGATTTCCAGTACAAGCCCCGTCTGTATAGATAGTAATATTTGGTTTGTCCATAATTTATTTAGTTAACATAATTCTTTTATTGACAATATTCCCATCAAAGTTTAAAGAAAATACGTACAAACCTTGTGGTAAATCAGAAATATTTACAGAAATTTCTTCTTGGTTTACAAAAGTGTCAATAGTTTTCACAGTTCTACCTGTAATGTCAAATATTTGTATATCTAAATTTGTTCCAAAATTCACTTCACCAGTAAAAATATTCACTATATCTGTGGCAGGATTTGGAAAAATATCTATATTGTTTTTCACTTCAAATTCGTTAATATCAACTACGCAAGTAACTGGTCTAATGGCAGATGAGGTTGTTATTCCAAATTTTGCAGTAGCTGTAGTCCATTGGGAATTTGCTTCAACATACAAACTGTTTAGCCCAGAAGCTCCACCTCTATTTTTGGCAATGCTAACCGAAAAACGATCATCACTTATACCGTCATTGTTTGTGTCAACATAATTAATTTTATAACCTACAAAAAAAGGACCTTCTACTTCAATGGCTTTTCCAAAATCAACTACATAATTAAAGTTTTCTGGAATATCCCTGATAAAATAATCTTTTTGCACTAAAATTTCTTCAGGATATACTGTGTTTCCGTCCCAAATATAGAAAGTAACTTTTGAATTATAATTACCGGCTTGAGATTTTACAACAGGAACAATTAAAGCGTCAATTCTTTCAAAAGAGAACTGTTCAAATTTTTCTGCGTAAGTTCTTATTTTTTGACCATTATGTCCGCCTATTTCACCCCATGTTCCAGAAATACCCGGACTATAAATGCTTTCATTAGCACCTATATTTGAAATTGTGTCGCAATATTCGTTAACAGGACCTGAAAACACCATTATATAATCTTCTCTATAATCGTAGTTTGAGCCACAGGCATTATTTACAGATAGTGATACATCAAAAAATCCAGCTACGTTATATTCAATTCCTTTTGTAATATTTGATGTTGCTGCATATGTTGGATAACCTCCTTGAAAATACCAATTCCAAGTAGTAGGATTATTTAGAGATTTATCTTCAAAATACACTTTTGTTCCAGACCTAATCAAACGTGTGGAAGCTTTAAAGTTTGCTTCAGGTATTGCAACACAAGGGTCAATTTCTGAAACTATAATATAATCATATTTTCTGATAGTGTCAATTCCCATATTACTTTCCACAATTAATTCCACATCATAAGTGCCAGGCATTGTGTATAAAATAGCATTAGGGTCTTGTAAGTTTGATGTCTCTTGTGCAGCTCCTTCAAAAAACCATTTCCAAATATAAGGGTTCCCTTGACTTCTATCTTTAAAATTAATAAAATCGCCTGGTTCAATATATATTCTGTCTGCCATAAAATCAGCAATAGGGGGAATTGTTGCTGCAGGAACAACATTTATGTACTTTTCCTTTATTTCAGAATCTTGGTCCCCATCTGCATCTTCAACCCTTAGGCTAACTTTATATTTTCCTACATTTGGGTAGCCAACAGGAGTAGGTTCAGGAAAAGTTGAACTTGCAGGAATACCGCCTTCAAAAACCCAAGCGTAAGACTCAAATGGTCCGTTTTGAGATATATCTGTGAACTGCACAAAACCACCAGCAGGGATTGTTGTGAAATCAGCATAAAAATCAGCAATTGGCGTCTCGGTATTAGGCAATACTTCTATACATGCTTCAATAATTTCGGTGTTAATTTGAGTAGAATTTTGAACTTCTAAAATAACATCGTAATTTCCAGGAAAATGATAACAAATCCCTGTTGGATGTTGTTGTGTGGAAATTGTTGTTTGTGCTCCGGGGAAACTCCATTGCCAAGCAGTAGCACCACCTGTACTCATATCAGTAAAATCAACACATTCTCCTGCTGTAATTGTGTAAATAGAAGCTATAAAAGCAGCGTCTAAATTTTCTTTAGTATCTTTTGGCTTTTGGGCAAATGTTACAAACCCGATAAAAACAAAAATGAAACTTAGAATAAGGTTTTTTTGAGTAAATGTATTTCTCATAATATTGACAATTTTTATTTTATGCTAATTTACAAAGATACAATTATAAATAAAATAATTGTGATATTTTTGAAATTAATTTTTATTTAAAAATATTATGTATTTTCGCCAAATGAATAATAACGAAATACAAATATTGGGAATACAGTTTTTGGAGCTTGGTACTATTATTAGTGATACTTTAATGGGGCTTGTGGCTTTAATATTTTTTAGAAAATTAAAAAAACATACGAAATATAAATACAATAAATTTTTCAGCTTCTTTTTTTTATTTTTTGGAATATCTTCTTTAATTGCTGCTTGGGCTCATGGTTTGTTTTTGTATTTTGATATTTATTTACATATAATAGCTTGGATTTTATCAGGAATTTCTTTCTATTTTTTACAATTAGCTAGTGCAAGTTTAGTTATAAACGCGAAATTTAAACTTAAATATTTGATTTTTATTAAAGTACAATTACTTCTATATCTTATATTCTTGTTTTTATTTCCAAGTTTTCTTATAGTGAAAATCAATTTCGCAATCGCTCTTTTAGTTAGTATTATACCTGTGTTTTTTATGGATTATTTAAAAAATAATCAAAAATATAACTTGTTTGTAATTTTTGGAATTTTATTAGCAATTATACCCGGGCTTTTCCATAAATTAGACTTTAAATTTGCTTATATTTTCAATATGAACGATTTAAGCCATTTTGTATTAATAATTTGTACTTATTTTTTGTATTTGGAATTAAAATATAGGTTTTTTGAACAAAAAGAGCTTAGTAAAGAAACAAAAGTAGTAGTCTAAATTTTCAATAATTCTTGAATTGGTGGAATACCATTAGGAGTTTCTTCTTCTATAGCTTTTAAAACTGCACCACCGCCAGTAAACATATAATATTTTGGATTATCTAAAGCAGATAAATAAATTCCAGGTAAAAGTTGTTTTAACTCTTGTAAAGTATCACCGCCACCATAAAGTTTTAAAGCTTCTTTATTTTTGTCTATTAAACTGTCCATAGCAATTGTACCATCATTAAAATGAGGAGTAAATCCCATTACAGCATTAACAAAAATTGTTTTGGCTTGCATAAAAGCATTTTCCACCTCTTTTTCTTTAAATGATTCCTGTGCGGCATCCAAAACAAAGCCTAATTTAGTTTTTGCTTTTAGTTCACGAATATCTATTGTTTTAAATTTGCCATCATATTTTCCCTCAATTGTTTCGCTCTCAATAATATATGGTAATTCTACTATTTTGTTTGGATATTGTTTTGAAAATTCATAAAACTCTTTAGCAAGCTTTATATCTTCTTCGTCAATTCCTTTTATTGTAATATCATATTTAGCACATAAATAAGCATTATATAAAACACCGCCTATTATTAATTTGTCTGCCCTTTTAATTAAAGCTGATAGAGAGTTTATTTTTGTGTCAAATTTACTTCCTGCAACAACGGCTAATAATGGTTTTTCTGCATTAAATAATTTTTCTAAATTTTGAATTTCTTTCTGCATTAAAAACCCTGCATAAGAAGGTAAAAATTTATTTACGCCCACAGTGGAAGCATGAGCTTGCCAAGAACCAAAAGCATCATTTACGTAAATGTCAGCTAAACCCGCTAATTGATAAGCAAATCTATCTTGATTTTCGCCTTTAGCCTCTTCTCCTAAAAACCATCTTGTATTAGGTAAATAAATCATGTCAATTTTATTATTTTCTAATTTTTTGATGAGGTGGTTTATACTTGTATCAATACTTAGATAGCCTTGGTTTTCATACTGACAAAACTCCGGAACTTCAATTCTTAACTGTAACTTTTCTTTTAAATAATTTACTATTGGCTGTACTGATGTTTTCTCATTAATAATTATATTATTTGTAGCCTTATCTTTGGGGCGACCAACATGAGTCATTAAAATTGGTTTGCCACCATTTGCTAAAATATAACTTATTGTACCAAAAGTTGAGTCTATTCGGTATGGGTCATGTATTAATCCGGATTTTACAACATTGTGGTCAACGCGAACTAAAACTATTTTGCCTTTTAAATCGGCATCTTGTAAAAGTGGAAGATTATTTTTCATGATTTTAATTTTTTAAATTTTTACAAAAATATAAAAATAAGTTTGAATAAAAAATACTTAATATTATTGTAATTTAAAATATGAGAAAAATTTCTCGTTTTGTTTTTTATTTGGATATCTTGTACATAACAATTCAAAACCACTTACTTTCTTCCTTTGATAAAACCAACACCCCATTCTAGATTATACGTAAATTCTTAAATAAAGTTTCGTTTTTTACCCTCAAATCGGTTCGAGTTTTAAAAGTCGGAGTTTTTTGGGGAAATTAAAATTAGGATAGAGCCTAAATTTT
>JALOAQ010000060.1 GCA_023228725.1 Bacteroidales bacterium
GGTGCGTAAACTCGTAACCAGTAACCCGTAACCCGCAACTTCCTGCTCACTGTTTTTGTCCACAGATTCCACAGATTAACACAGATTGTTTTGGGGTTTCACGTTCTACGTTTTGGGTTGTGCGATGCCCATTCGGGTGCGTAAACTCGTAACCAGTAACCCGTAACCCGTAACCCGCAACCCGTAACCCGTAACCCGTAACCCGTAACCCACAACCCACAAACCCGTAACTTTCTTAACCTCAACCTCAATCTTAGCCTTTTAACTTTCCACTAATCACTGCTCACTGTTTTGTCCGTAGATTACACAGATTTACACAGATTGTTTCTGGGTTTTTCGTTCTTTGTTTTATGTTCTGCGTTTTACGTTAACTATTTGTGTGCGCAAACCCGTAACCCGTAACCCGTAACCCATAACCCATAACCCATAACCCGCAACCCACAAACCCGTAACTTTCTTAACCTCAACCTCAATCTTAGCCTTTTAACTTTCCACTAATCACTGCTCACTGTTTTGTCCGTAGATTACACAGATTAACACAGATTGTTTCTGGGTTTTACGTTCTTTGTTTTATGTTCTGCGTTTTGCGATGAATATTCAAGTGCGCAAACCCGCAACCCGTAACCCATAACCCGTAACCCGCAACCCGTAACCCGTAACCCGCAACTTACTGTTCACTGCTCTCTCTCTTAGCCTCAACCCCTCAGTCAGTTTCCTGTGTTTTAATACTAATTCGATATTCTCTGGCTAAAGGCTAAAGGCTAACGGCCAATAGCCAATAGCTGTCTATCTATTAATATTCCAAGATAACCCTACCATTATACCCGCATTATTAAATAGTTGTCCTTTGTCTACCGCTAGGGTTGAGTGGAAGGTGATATTTTTAATGTTTTTGATAGTCCAGCTGGTTTCGAGCATAAAGTACCACTGTTTTTGTGCTGGGTTAAAGAAGTAGTCTTCTTGATTTAGATCTGGGTCGAGACTCCCCCATAGCTGCCCCATGTTAAGCCCTGTATAGGTTCCGAAGTATCGTACGTATGAAGCGAAGAACTTATAGTTTAGGTTATTAGTAACTTCTCCCTTAACAGCAAAATGGTGTGCTATATTTCGGTTGCTAACAAAATATACTGAGCTGTAGGTGTTAATGTTTGGGTCGAATTTATCGAGTTGCTTTTGGGTCATAAAAAAAGGTGTTCCCAGTGACATACCCAGATATGAATGCCCCGACCGATACATGCCATTGTTATAGTAGTTATCGCGCCCACCATAGCGGTATCCGTTGTTGGGTCCATCAAGGAACCCGGGTTGTGTGCCATGTGGATCTGATAGACCTGGTCCGCTTTGGTGCATGGTGTATAGGAATTCATAGAGCACTTCTGTGACCGCTCGTGTTGGTAATGGATCCTTTATACCCAATCCCCATAGCCCATCCAGCTTGTTTTTGTATGATTGTCCCGACCCGTCGGTAAAAAGATGTTGGTAGTATAGATGTAGGCTCGATTTTCCAATTTTGGCTTTTACTCCCCAGTCCCATACTCCGGTATGAAAACCCAGCGCATTTACCTCGTTTGCAGGCGATCCATCGGGGCCCTCCTTGGCTATCATAACCCTTAAAAAATCGGATAACGAAGAGGATAACTTACCATCTACAGGAGAATTTCCTCCCCAAATTGCGATATGGGTAAGTCCCCAGTAGACGTTAATACCAATATCGCCACCCGCCTGAATATGGAACGATTTATCGTGAAAAAAGGCATCCTTTACATACCTATCGTTATCGAGCCATCCGTGGGCAAAATGCCCACGAAATTCAAGGTACCCTTTGGTAAAAGGAACATCGTAAAAATCGGGAACGGATAGCACAATTCGGGGAATGGGTACCGAGTTGTTGCTTATGGCCAAAGAGCCCGATGATAGATCGCCAAAGGTTATGCCGTAGGTTGACTGCTTGCGACCCGTCTCAAAATGTATAAAACCAAACTTTGCCTCAATATAGCCTTGCTGAATATATGCCGATGAGTTGGACGATGCTCGTGCAACCAGATCGATGCCACCGCCTATGCTGAATAGTTTCGTTTTATTTAAACCATAACTTGTGGAAAACAGGGCAAGCCCATTGGCACTGGCATCATCAAACATACCCCAGCGGTTGTGGGTTAGCCAAAAACTTTGATCTTTGCTGGTTCCAACGGTTGATATGGCTGATATGTTGGCGTTGAATCTCAGTGTGTCTTTTTGAGCAAAAAGGGAGGGAGAGAGTAGGAGACAGAGTAGGAGAGTTGTTGGGAGTTTCATGGTGAAGTTAGCAGTTTTTTGAGTTGAAAGTTCGTGAAGTTTATACAGTTCTTAAAGTTGTTGTGTGATGTGTAATGAGTAATCTGTGATGAGTAGATTTGTTGAATGGGTTACATACACGTATTTTTCGACGTTATCGCGAGCGAACTTTGCGAAGCGATCTGTTTCTGAGTTATTTTGTTTCACCGTGTTACACTGTGTTTTACACTGAGTTACACTGTGGCGATAAAATAATCTACGTTATGCTATGCCCAGTCGGGCGCGTAAACTCGTAACTAGAAACCCGAAACCCGAAACCCGAAACCCGCAACTCACTGCTTACTGCTTACTCTTTCAATCTAATAATTTAACCATTTCGGGAAAGCTAAGTATCTTTTTACTATTCCGCTTTTCAAAAACCAGATGCTCAAAATCTTTCACCTTATGATTCAAATCGACCTTTGTAAGGTGTTCTTCAAGTGCTTTTTTCAATTCACTCATATTCTTAATGCCCAATTTTTGTTGTAGAAATCCAAAATCGGGGACAGTTTTGCCAAGAAGAAAAATAGCATCGTAAAAGTCTCTGCCTTTTGAACGGTTGAGAAGAGCAGATATCTTCATTGCACAAAGAATTTCATCGGGTGGCACTGGTATACTGAAAAAAAAACCACAAGATTGTACCAAGGCAAGCTTCGGTTTATATAAGTAGTTCTGATCTTCCGCCTCAATTTTTATAAGAAATCGCTCCTCTCTATGGCCAGAAAGGTTCAGATCAAAAAGAAATTCGGGAAAGTAAATATTACGCCTATAGGCTGTTAGGTTTGCTTGGTTTTTATCTTTAATTACTGCATTTATTCCAAACTTTTGAAGAAAAAGGAGTACGGAATCGGTCATTTTATTGAAATCCGTTAGAGATAGGTTCTTGCAATCGAAATCCAAATCTTCAGAAAATCGATCGATACCTTTTACTAATCGGAGATTGGTACCACCAATAAATGCTATTTTTTGAATATATTTTGAGGTAGAGAGAAAGTCAAGTATCAAAAGTAGGATATACTCCTTAATCAAGTATTTTCTATGCGCAGGATTTTCTCTGAGGTATGGAGGGAAAAAAGAAAAAACCTGTTCTGTATTAATCATTGTTTAGGGTTTTTGTAAGGGCGTCAACAATGTTTTGTAATCGTTTATTTTGGAATAATTTAGCGTAACTCTGCAGTCTTACTACGCTAATTAGCTCTTCCAAAAGGTCTTCATCGATACGTAAGGCTTCAAAATCTTGCCAGGTTATGTAGTAAGAATTGAGATAAAGAAGATCGAGCAGAGCTTTCTCTGGTTGCGCCATAAGCATGTACAAACCATTTTTGTAGGGTTTTGCCTCAAATCCAAACATAAGAGAGGCTTGGATATTTTGATATGTATAGTTTCCGAACTGATTTTCGAATTGTGCTGTTTTAAGACTAGATACGTTGGTGATTTGAACAACGGCCTCGGGGATTAAACCATAGAAGGCGAGGGCTGTATGTGTGCTTATATACGATGGTTTATACATTTTATTGGCAAAGTACATGTAATAAAATGATTCTTGCTTGTACTCGGGGAATGTATATAGACCGTTTTTTAGCTTTATAATATACTCTTTTTTTAACCAGTTGGTTAGGTTGTTTTTATTAAAATCAGGGTGCAAAGCATATACCTGATGGGGACTAAAACAAACAAGGGGAAAGAACTGTGTCCTGAAATCAGTATAGTTCATTTCTTTTTTTATACAAATATAGGGAAAAAAGGAAACAGATGTGTTTTATTTGCAAATATTTTGTTGCTAGCTATTAGCTATCGATCTTTAGGTAAAAACTTGTTGGAACACTGATGACACTGATTGAACTGATTTACACTGTTTTGTCCGCCGATTACACAGATTCTCACAGATTGTTTTGGCGTTTTGCATTGACACTGTATCGTTTTGTTACACCGTGTTTCACTGTGTTGAACACTGAGTAACACTGTGGAATATTTTTTTTTGGTCACAGAGTTACACTGTGGTGATAAATTTTTCTCTGCTTTGTTTCACTATCCCTTAACCAATTCCAAAAACACCCTAGCCACCCTCTCAATATCCTCATCTGTTAAGCCGGGACCACTTGGTAGGCAGAGTCCATGTTCAAATAGTTTTTCAGCCGTAGTATCTCCATAATATGGAGCATCTTTAAATACAGGTTGTAAATGCATGGGTTTCCATAGGGGGCGTGTTTCAATATTTTCAGAATCCATTTTTAATCGTACATCTTCGCGAGTGAAACCTGTTATCGCTGAGTCTATTACAATGCAGGTTAGCCAGTAGTTTGATTTGAAGTCTTTATTTGGGTTGGTGTGGAAAGATAACCCAGCAACATTTTTTAGTAATTCTCTATATAGACTGTTAATCTCTCTGCGACGTGCTACGTGATTATCTAAAACTAGCATCTGTCCGCGGCCAATGCCTGCACACACATTGCTTAATCTGTAGTTGTAACCAATTTGGCTGTGCTGATAGTGTGGCGCATTGTCGCGTGCTTGGGTAGCAAAAAACATGGTGCGCTGCGCCTCTTCCTCTGTTTTGCATACGAGGGCACCACCACCCGAGGTGGTAATCATTTTATTACCATTGAACGATAAGCAGGCAAATTCGCCAAAGGTGCCACACTTCTTCTCTTTGTATCTAGCACCCAGTGCCTCGGCAGCATCCTCGAGTACTGGAATGTTATACTCCTTAGCAATAGCCATAATTTCATCCATTTTGGCTGGCATACCGTAAAGATGAACGGGAATAATGGCTTTTGGTGTTTTTCTTGTCTTGCTTAACCTATCTTCAATGGCTTGGCGCAAAAAGTGGGGCGACATATTCCATGTTTCCGTTTCACTATCTATAAATACAGGCTTAGCACCCAAGTAAGCAATTGGGTTGGCAGATGCTGCAAACGTAAAACTTTGGCAAATTACCTCATCACCAGCTTTTACGCCCAATTGTATTAAGGCCAAATGTATGGCAGCTGTACCCGAACTAAGGGCTACTACCTGAATATCTTGATCTAAATATTTTTCTAAGTCTTCCTCAAATCCATTTACATTGGGACCAAGAGGAACTACATAGTTATCGTCGAAGGCTTGCTGTATAAATCGTTGCTCTTCACCACCCATGTGAGCGAGAGAGAGCCATATTTTCTTTTTATTCATAAATTCTTTTTATTCCACAGTGTCCCTCTGTGTTTTTCACTGTGTTACACTGTGTATTACTCTGCGAGACACTGTGAGATAAATAAACTATAGTATTAATCTCTTTATCCCATCCTTTAAACTATTTGTATAAAAATTCAAAAGCAATCCCACCTTACAACCAGACAGTTTCAAATAAGTTAGCAATTGTGCAGTATGTACATCACGAAAAGCCTCCACACACTTCAATTCTACCACCACTCTATTTTCTACCAATAAATCCATTCTATATCCACATTCAAGCTTCATGTCCTCGTACATCAAAGGTAATCCCTTTTCTACTTCCACATGCAATCCTTTTCCTCTAAGTTCATACACTAAACATGCTTGATAGGTAGATTCTAATAAACCTGGTCCTAATGCAGAATGAACTTTGTAGGCTGAGTCTAGTATTTCATGGGTTATGTCGTTTAGTTCCATCTTTGTGTCTTTATATATTTTTGGGTCACAGTGTAACTCAGAGTTTGTTCACTGTGTAACACTGTGAAATACTCTGTGAAACACTGTGGACTAAATTTTATCTAATGATATTTAATCGGTTTTGCAGGTATCCCTACCGCCGTACAATTTGCAGGCAAAGATTTTGCAACCACTGCACCTGCTCCTACAATAGTACCTCCACCAATCTCTAATTGATTAATAATTTTAGCACCTGTACCTACATATACTTCTTGTCCTATATTCACTTCACCTGATATATTAACTGTAGGCATAAACGAACAATAACTATTTATAATAGTATCATGACCAACTGTACAAGAAAGATTAAGTATTACAAAATCTTTAATCTCTATATTCACAGTAATAATATTACCCGCACAAATAATGCAACCTTTACCAATTGATGTTACATCATTAGGCCCTATCATAACCGATGGATGAACTACTGATGGAAATGATATGTTTTTGTTAGAAATACTTTCAACTATTTTTCTTTTTGTTGATGGATGTGCAACTGCTATAACAATAGCTAAGTCATTATCATAACTATTCAACTCTTTCATTCCACCCAACACAGGAAAAGAGTTTGCTATCTCTCCCTTTTCTTTTCCATCATCAAAGTAACCTATAAACTCGTATTGCAGATTCACTTTATTTATATCGTCTATCAAAAAAGCTACTTCTCTTCCAAAACCTCCTGCACCGTATATTGCTATTTTTTTCATAATCTTATTTTAATCAATTTCATTTCCTTTAAATGCCTCCATCGTTACACTGGTGTCCGAACTTATTCCTTCACTTTTAAATATTTTTTGAATGGTCATCAAACCAATTTTAAAATCCAAAGCTAATGAAACATTATCTACATACCACACATCATATTCAAACTTTTGTTGCCAACTGATAGCATTCCTCCCGTTTACTTGTGCCCATCCAGTTATGCCTGGACGTACTTCGTGTCTGCGTTTTTGTATTTCGCTATAGAGTGGTAAGTATTGTATTAAAAGCGGTCTTGGTCCAATCATACTCATATCCCCTTTCAAGACGTTTATCAATTGTGGTATTTCATCCAACGATGTTTTCCTCACAAATGCTCCTATGGGAGTCAATCGTTCAGCATCTGACAATAAGTTGCCTTCTGCATCCTTCTTATCATTCATTGTTTTGAATTTGATGATGTTGAATATCTTTTCGTTCTTACCTGGTCGTTTTTGGAAGAAGAAGGGTTTGCCGTTGTTGGCTATTGCTAAGCCTATCATAACGAACAGGAAAATGGGTGATATGACTAATAGACCGATGAGGGCTACAAGGAAATCGAGGGTGGGTTTGAAGAAGGTTTTATACACCTGTTGTTGTTTATTGCAAAATTACACACGTTAATAGTTATGTAAAAAATGAAGGAGAAGTCGATAGGTTTCAATTTATCCCAAAAAACAGTATCCTTATCTTAAACTTAGGATAACAAAACAGTATTTTTTTATTTTATCTTTACTACATTCAATATTCGCTCATATCTCTCGACCGCCACTTCCAATGAATACTCCTTCTTTGCTAATTGCAAAGCATTTCGACTTTGCTCCCCATATAAAGAAGTATTCTTTGTATATTCTACAAAATCAATGGCAGCTTTTTTGTCTACTTCCATAGACAAAACATATCCAATATTTTTATCTCTGATTGTATTGGCTTGCCAGCCTTCATGATTAATTAATACGGGCTTGCCCGCTGCTAAGGTGTCAAAAAACTTATTGGCAGAATTTGCCCACAGTTCTTTAATGTCAATAACGAATGATGAACCCATTGATGCTGAAGCATACCATTTTGGAAGATCGTTCTTAGAAACAGATTCAAGAATAAAAACATTCTTATTCAATACTCCCTCTTTTTCTGCTAGTGAACGTACACTTTCTTTCATCACACCTTTCCCCATAAGAATATATACCAATTGCGGATCTAATTCCAAAGTTTGCTTTGCTAACTTGATTACATAATCAACACCATTTACTCTACCAAAAGTACCAGCATATAGCACTGAAAAGCGAGGAGTAAAGCCTATCGTTTTCTCAATGATATTATTCTTTATATCTTTCTGTTGAAAACGATTTATCTCCGATATATTCGGTATCACTACTTCCGTTTTATGCTTATTTTGAGGATATCTTCTATCTATTGACGCTTTCATATCCACTGAAAGAGGTACAATAGCCATAGCATTTTTGTATATCATTTTTTCCAGACCATACAGCATTTTTTGCATCATCTTATTCTTTATAGCTCCAATAGCAATTACTGCCTCTGGCCACACATCGCGCACCTCAAAAATATAAGGAATGCGCCCAAACCATTTTTTTACTAATGCAGGTATGCCAATAGTTAGAGGAGTGGATGTTGCTAAAACCACATCTGTTTTGATACTTAATATTCTAAATGTAGATAACCATAAAAACTTAAAGAACACCCACATTCTTTGCAAATTATTCATTTCATTGCTATAAGGCATATATATGTAGTGTATCTCTAGTCCATCTTTATTGATTACATTCCAAAGTTTACCATTGTTTAATTCTCTATTTGATGTGGCTGATACAATAGTAACCTTATGACCTTGGGCAGCAAATGATGTTGCTAAATCGTATGAGCGGGTTCCTCCTGAGGCAGATGGAAGCGTAAAGTATTGGTGGAGGTAGAGGATGGTCATATATTATTTTTGTAAATATCTTTATACTTTTTCGCAATCAATTTCCAATCATGATTCCGTATTAATTCATCAATTGGAATTGAGTAGTTTTCTTGATTAAGGATTAGGAGTTGTAATTTTTGCTTTATTTCTTGTACGTTAGCATCTTTCGATACTTTTTCTCCTATAGGCTCATCGTAAAAACCATCAATCCCTTCATTTTTTGTATAAAGAATTGGTAAACCTTGAAGCATGGCTTCTACATATACCAACCCAAAAGTTTCACTTTTTGATGGCATGGCAAATATATCGCACTTTCTAATGATATGTAGCAACTCGTTTTTATCATATATTATACCGTAAAATTGAAACATGTCAGGATTATCATTAATAAGTTTCATAACCTTATTTGATTCACTCCCTTTACCTCCTACAATATGCAATGTTATATGCATATCTAATTCTCTATTAAGTTGAACAATTGCCTTTTGTAATTCAACAATTTTTTTACCTTTAGCGAATTTCCCAATAAAAAGTATATCCACTTCTTGTTTATTTTCTTTTTGAAGATATTTAGTTGTGAAATTTTCAATCCAAAAGACATCAACTCCGTTTGGTATAATTTCAATTTTATTTATCAATCCTTTTTTAAGGGACTGAAGTGCATCCAGTTCTGTAAATCTATTTTTATATGAGGCTGAAATCAAAAATATCTTTTGTGCATTTCTAACTATAGTGCATCCAAAACTCCTTTCGTGTGGAAGATATTTATAAAAAACATTTAGGTCAGAATTTCTAACAGTAATAAAATAGGGAATATTATATTTTTTGTGTATCAATAGAGCAACGCCACCATCACTATACCAAGTATGAGCATGAATATACTTTATTTTAGAAAGTTCAACCTTAGATTCAATATCTTTAAATATTTTCTTTATTTTATGTCTGTATAAAAGTCGATCAATATGTAGGTTTAGGATATTTGAATATATAAACTTTGAGTTTTTTTCTTTTAAACTTATCTCATTCTTGTCCTTATTATTTGCTGATTTTATAGGTGTGTATATGATTTGTTGAGAACCCAAATCATCCAATTCTCTTATTAAGTTTTGATAAACGGTGGAACCAGAAAAATCGTTAGTTATGTGTAATATCATTTATTATTCTATTTATGTTTTATTGTCAATCAAATTACATATGCTAAGCCCGTCCCTTGTCTATCACTAAAACTTTCCATCAGTCCCTCCATGCCGTAACTTTGGTACGATTCTTCACCTAAGAGAGAGGGATAGAAATTGATGACAGGTTCAAAATGCATAATTATATCAAAGAAAATTTCTTTAAAAATAAAGGCTGAAGCAAAAAGAGTTAATTGAAATGGAATTTTTTTAAATAATCTTTGCCATAGCGTAATATTGGATAAAATATAAACAGTATGATGACGCTCTTATGGATGAGTACCGCTAAAACACCCCATATTATATACGACTTTAACTTTTTTTTTATCAATATAGCGCAATAAAAATATCCAGACACACTTAGCCATCGCTTGACGCATCCCATTTATCTAGAAACACTGATTCATTGGTAAATAAATAGAGTATTAAGAGTGCGAACAAACACCCCTCATAGTTTAAAAGTGTGGAAGGAAAAGATAACTTAGATAAAAGTTAATATGCCAAATAATCTACAACCACATCATATGGCATATAAAAAAACAGAAAGTAGCAATAATGGCAAATATCAAAACCTCAAAAGGAGGGCATTGTGATTAAAATATTTAAGGTTCGTAAGTATTATATTTATCAGGTGTTGATATGCTGAACAAGACCATAATAAATATCAAAGTTGAGTAAACTAATATGCTTTTTAATAACACTATATTTTTTCCTTAACCTTATATGCTGTATTCTTATTTTTGTTTGTTTTAAGTAGAGTTTTAAACCACCTATTGTAGCCAATAAACAAATTTCCAGTAATTAGGGCTTTAAAAAACAATTTTGAAAAGGGAATAATTCCAAATCTAATGCTACTTAAAATAAAAAGCATTACGGATGTGTCTTTTTTGTATCCATTTGCTTTTAATATTTTGTTTTTAAGTATCGAAACATCAAATCTGCTTTCAATATTTTTCAAACTTATTGTATTTGTAATACTACCTTTAGTCACTGTTATGCAGTATATCTCTGCTTTATCTGCGAATATTGTGTTTGCAGCAAGCCCTGTCTTTAACGAAAATATAACATCATTACTTGCAGGTGTTTCATCAAATAAAATCCCATTGTTTTTTAGAAAATCTTTTTTAATCATTTTACTCCATGGTACAGGGAAAGAGCATCTTAATTTGTAATCATCTTTGTTACATAAATAATTGTCAATAATTTTAGCATAAGCTATATGTCTATTAGCAGTTTCAAATGTGTCAGAATAACAACTGGTTGGTTTAAAAAATATTATATCATATGATGATTGAATATATTTTCTGACAATGTTAAATGCATCATTTAAAAAAAAATCGTCTGCATCTAAAAATAGTATCCATTTGCCTTTAGAATGTTGCAACCCTACATTTCTTGCATGACCTGCTCCTTTTGTTCTATCGGAGAACAAAACTTTTACATTTGATCTTGTTTTAAATAAATTTTGATTGATACTTGCAGGTGAATTGTCAATAACTAATATTTGAATAGACTCATCATCTGGAATTGAATTTACACTTCTTTCAAGTAAAACAACACCAGATTTAGTATGGTGGGGAATAATTACGGTGAAATGATATGATGTGGGCATTTATTTTAGATAAGTAAGAAGAATAATATATTGTCGTGCTCTGTGGTTTATTCGGAATTGTATGCCAGTATCTCCCACTATGAGGGGGTATAAGACTGAATGAGGAAGAATTAGAAATAAGTTCGAAGCATATATAAAAACAATGCCAATAGCAGTGTTTAGAAACGTAGTTAATATTCGTTTTTACACCATAATAGGTAAATAAGTTATAAACTTTATACGTAAACAGAAGGACAATTCAAGCGTTGACTTGTCTGCAGGTCTATAAATGTTGTCAATTCTCTTCCCATTCATCCAGCTCTAAAGTTTAAATCTCGTTTAAAGAGACATAACGTAGCCTAAAGGAATTTCACATTTATATATATTTATAAGTTTATACTAATAAATATTTTTCTGTTGGGATACAGAAAAAAAACTTTTGCTTTTTATTATTTTAAATGGGATTTTAATATTACCAAAAAACCAAATTAAAATAAAAGTTGGCCAAAAGAAGGGACGTATAACTATGGGCATTTTAAGGGAACTGAAACCAATGCTAAATAAAAATAAAATCATTGTAAAGTAATATATGTCCTTATTTTTCTTCCACCTCAGGAAGAAACTCATTAGGAAGTAGCTGTAGATTATTGGTATTATTACAATTCCCAAAAGACGTCCATCTAGATATAAATAGTACAAAATCGTGTAAAATGCGTTTGATTCAATTTGCTCATACCCGTATCCCCAATCGTAATAGCCAACATGAACCTTCTCATCTTGCATCACAATTAATTCTCTCGATATTGATCGTATTCCTTTTTTGTCTACTCTTCTTGATAAAACTTCCAGCAGTTGATCGGGTAAACCGAAAATTGCCCTGCCAAAAGTAACGTTTTGATTTAAGTAGGAGTTTTCATCTAGTAGCTCTTTATCAAACATTGTAAATCCTAGGGTATGATACCCAACACCATACCTAAGTAATATTTGATTAAATTGTAAGCTACGCCCTCTCTGAGAGGCTAAGAGTAGCCCAAATACTATTCCAAAGAAAATTATTCTGGCACTATTTTTTTTAATTTTTTTATAAAATGATGACTTGAATATTTTTTTATTTGATATAATTAAAATTAATACCATTGAGACGACTACAATGATTGTAAAGAAATCGCCCATTGCAGTCATAATTACTCCGTGCACCATAATTAATACAGAAGAAATAGTAAATAATTTTTTTTTGTTTTGTAAAAAGAAGTATGAAGCACCAATATAAAAAGATGCAATGAGTACTGGGTAAGTAAAAGTATTGAAAATAATTCTAAGATAGCCAGTTCCAAAAATTGCATCTCTTCCCATACCTTCAACTCCAATTTGGAATCGGGTAATATACATATAACCCCAAAAACCATGTTGAACTATTAATTTAATAGCAACGTAACCTAAATATAAAAACATAGGAATTACAAAAATGTACACAAGCCTTAAAAATAAATTGTATTTTAAATCATAGTCTTCAACAACTCTCTTCTTTTTTGAGTTTGCAAGGACCCCCCCTATAGAACAGGAGAATAGCATAAGTAATACCAACAATTGAGTGTAAATTGAAGGAGTGAAATAACCAGTAAAAGAGAATTTAGATAACCAGATAAAGAATAACCATAAAAGAATTATCAAACCTAAAGGATTGGCTAGATTCTTAGATTTAACAATTGTGGAAATATAAAAAAGGAGCCCAAGTATCGGTATAATAAACGTTAAATAATCCATCAGGTTTTATGCTGCTTTTATGATTTGTGGGAATATCATTTTTAATACAACGTGTAGAGGTTTAGTTTTTCGAAGAAAAGATGTCAGATAATTGTTTGCGTGATGCTGGTATGGGGAGAATTAAAACTAATGATAAAATATAATCTTTAACTGTAAATAGTTTTTTCCATTTAAATAGAATCTTTATTCTTTCTATGAAATTACTTTCCAATCTATATCTTCTAAATTTTTTAAAAACGATATTGCTTGCTTGTCGTTTTATAGTTCGGTTATACTTGTAAGATGTGTATTCATTAAAATTATGCAGCATTATAGCTGTTTTTGCAAACCTGGAAAATTTCTCTTCAAAATCAGACTGGTAAACCCTCCCCATTGCAGAATTGGTGTTGTTTATTCTATAACAGGCCATATCTTCGTTAATATAATAAGCATTACCCATTGCCTTAGCTATTAAAACAAGAGGATAATCACCAGATGGTGCAATTTCGAAGAAATGAGGTAAATCTTTTATTACATTTCTACTTAATAACATAGTTTGTGTTCCAATAAAGTCTCCTCCACCAACAATAAGTTCAGTCATTTCAAAGTATCGTGAATGATTATCATTTCTCTTTATCGAAATAATATCACCAGTTACTGCATCGACTTCTTGAAATCCGTGAAAACATAATGTGCAACCCGGGTTTTTCTCCATAAAATCAACCTGCTCTTGTAATTTAAGAGGGTTCGTCCAGTAGTCGTCTCCTTCGCACAGAGCAATGTACTTGCCTTTTGCGCGTCCTCTTTGCAATTTACCAATTATCCCTTTTTTTTTTGAATATTGATTTTCTGTTTGATAGATTGGTTTAATTAACTCTGGGTACTTAGTTTCATATTCATGAACAATTTTAGCTGTTTTATCAGTTGAAGCATCATCATGTATAAGTATTTCAACAGGGAAAGTTGTTTTTTGCATTAAAAAACCTTCAATTGCATCGCGTATATAGTCTTCGTGGTTGTAAGTAATACAATCTATGCTTACAAGAGGGGAGGTATCTTTAGCCCAATTTTGCTTAGTTATTTTTATAGGTTTCTCTAAGTGTTTAATCATTATTTAGGCATTTTAATAATAGGGTTGCTGTAAATATGCTTTTTCTTTTGACTTAATTAGATAGTACATTGTTAAGTTTACAGGACATGGATAATCCCACTTCCTACTTAAACTTAAAATATCGCCTGAAATATAATCAATCTCTGTTTGTCTTCTAGCTAAAACATCCTGCAACATTGAGGTTTTTTTGGATAAGGATATGTAGTCCAATAAGTAATTAATTCATCAATGTCTATTGTTGACAAGTTGACCCCTTAATAACTTGCAATAATTAATAGTTCATGTAATGCTAATCTTATCACTTGTCCTACCTCATTTATTTGGCTAAACTGAATATAGTTAGCTTCAGTTAGTTCAGGTACTTGATTTGCTCCTACATTCAACATCTGTTTTTTCCATACTCCCCTTGTCATATCTTTATCGATATAAGTGCTAAACCCTGCCTTATTTAAAATCTCATATATTTCTATTAATTCTTTAGCAACAACACCATTATTTTCATATCCAAAATGTATATCACCTGGTATATTATACTTATATCCGTCGCCATTTTTGTACTGTAACAGGAATTGCTGTTTTAAGAAAGCTCTGCATTGCATAATTTAATTTAGTAAATATAGTTTATTTGCTGGCCAACTGGTGTTTCTCTAAAATGTTATTTGCCATTTTAACCATTGGAGGCCCAATAAATTTATTGTCTTTTACAGCAACACCTTTACCAAGTGCGATAGCTTCTTCTGATAATTGTAGCATCTCTTTTGCCCAATTTAATTCGTCTTCTGAGGGAGAATAATATTGATGTACTAAGGGGAGTTCTTTTGGATTTAATACGAGCATACCTTCAAATCCTAAGTTTCTTCCAATGATCAGGTTCTTTTCCAGGTCATCTAAGTCATGAACACGTATATGAACGGTGTCGATTGGTATAACATTATTCGCTTTCGCTCCCATGGCAATCATGGATCGGGCAGAAAAAATGCTTTGTCCTTCTAGGTCGTGTTTTCCGCCTAATTCAGTCATATAATCTTCGCATCCAAAGGCGACTGCAACTAAGCGTTCTGGGCAAGCTGTGCAAATCTCTTGTATGTTCATTACGGCTCCTGGGGTTTCAATCAATGCTATGATTTTGAAAGTGTGTTTTGGGATTTTCTTTTCGTATTCAATTGTTTCTAATAATTTCCCGAAAAAATAAATATCTTCGCCTTTTTTAGCTTTCGGATACATAAACCCTTCAATCCCAGGAATTGTGAGTTGATACACGTCTTGTAATAAATGTCCACTTTCTCTATCATTCACTCTAGGAAAAACAATTTTTCCTTCAAATTTCCCTTCCTGAGAATACTTTTTAATGTTATCTCTTGCTATCTGTTTGTTTTCTAATGGCTGCACAGAATCCTCTATATCAAGTAATAGTACATCCGCATCTCTAAGAAGCGCACTTTCCATTAATTTATTATTGTGTGCAGGAACAAACATCAAACTGCGCATTAAATAATTATTCGGCATAATTTCTTTTTTTGATTAATACATTTCTTCTAAAACTTATAACATCCTCTCCCTTTTGGTTGTACCCAATTGTTTCCACGTAAACAATACCTCTATCAGTTTTACTTTTAGATTCTCTTTTACTTATTATTTTTGTTTTAGCATAAAGAGTATCATTTATGAAAACAGGACCTAAGTGCTTAACATCTTCATAACCCAGATTGGCAATTGCTTTTCCACTAATGTCAGGAACTGTCATTCCTACAACAATTGAGAATACTAAAGTTCCAACTACCAATATTTTTCCATGCTCATTATTCTGTGCATAATCCAAATTAGTATGAACAGGATGATGATTCATTGTTAAAAGTGAGAATAAGTTATTATCACTTTCAAATATTGTCTTGGACAGTGAATGCTTAATTTCTTCACCAACAATAAAGTCTTCAAAGTATAAACCTAAAATTGATTGCTTCATATTACCGTATCACATTATTAAGTTTCTCTTTTTCAAAGGCTGGATTCCCCATCACTATTTTCTGATTCTCTACATTTTTAACAACATTAGATGCCATAGCAATAATGCTATTATCACCAATCTGTAAGCCATTTCTGATTGTTGAATTTAAACCAACAAAATTTTTATCGCCCATTTTTACTCCACTTCCCAAACAAACCTCACCTGCAAAATAGTTGTTATTTCCAATTTTTGAATCATGACCTAACAAACAAAGAGAGTTTATAGTATTAAAATTCCCCATTTCAAAATTTGGATTGATAACTGTATTTGTTAATATGACATTGCCAATACCAAGTTTTGCAGATCGGGCTTGCATAACAGTAGGATGTATAAAATTAGTGTATTTCTCTAAAGGAATATCATAGCTATAAAGTAACTTTGTTCTTTCTTCCATAACATCTGGTCTGTACAATGAGTAGATAAATTTTACGTCTTTGTGCTTTCCGTACTTTGACATTAGTTCACTTGGTGAGCATATTATTGGGAATTCATTTATCTCACTTCCTCCTGAAAGATCGTCTAGTGCTAAACCTAAAACTTCTATTTGCTTTCCAAATCTTTCTTTAGCATCAATTATTTGTTCAGCAATAACAATTGCAGTGCCTCTTCCTCCTATTATTATTATTTTCTCCATATCTTCTGTCACTTTTTCTTTAATAAACTATATATTTTTCTTAATACCTTTATCTGAGATAGTTTAATCTTAATCTTATAAATAACAACTTTATTTCTGTACTTATTAGGTGTTTTAGGATTTGTCTCAATCATTAGTTCATAAATATCCTTGTAAAAATGATTCTTTTCATAATTAGCTAGAACTTCTACATAAAGAGAATCCTTGTATTTTTGATATTTATTAAAATCAAATAAAGTAGAATATTGTTCTAATTTACCCAGTAAATCAAGTGTTATAATTGTTCTTTTACACTTTATACACTCAGAACAATTTGGAGTTGTATCTTTTTTATAATTAGTCTCATATGCATTATTATAAATATCAGCAGCACACACATAAAGTTGTTTTTTTACCAATTTATTATCAGCAATATATTTTATTTTTTCTACTCGACTTAAATTACCATTAGCTATGTATATATTACTATTAGTATTCGAAAGAAATGAAGTAATCAACTGCTCATAATAATATTGATCGTATTTATTTAGTTTTATATTTTCAATTGTACTAGTTGATGATATAAAATAATCTAAGTACATGACAAAAAACTAAAAATTCCTATATCATCCTGAAACAAAGCGTTTAGCAAAGATGAAGCGATGTATGTTAATCCATGTTTGAATAAACTTTTAGCCATTTTTCCATGCTTT
>JALOAQ010000061.1 GCA_023228725.1 Bacteroidales bacterium
GTTGAAAGGGATTTTTGCAATTCGCTGGGTTCAATGCTCGAAAATGTACTTAAAACTAAAATAAATTAAACAAAAAAAGGCCACCAAATTTGGTAGCCTTTTTTATAATTATTATAATAAGATTTATTCTTTTACAAATCTTTGTTTTCCAACATTACCATTTTCATCTGTTAATACAACAGTATAAATACCTGAAGCAAAACCTGCAACATTAATTTCTGCATTATTAGAAATAATTTTATTGCTAACAAGTTTTCCATCAATACTGTAAATTTTTAGAACAGATTTATATGATTTGCTTTCAATTTTGATAATATCTTGAGCTGGATTTGGATAAACAGTGAAATCAACTAAAGCAATTTGGCTGTCAATTCCTGTTTTATCTTCAAATTCAAAAGTTCCTTGAGATTTTTCACAACCATCAGCTGTTTTACTCATAACTTCATAGATACCAATTACAAATTCATCACCTAATACTAAGTCAGCACCATTACCGTTCATTTCTTCAACTACAATATTGCCACCGCTAGTAACCCAATACACAACATCATTTTGAGAATCTTCAATTGTAGCTTTTCCAAATTCACCTGGATATAATTTTTTGTTTTCTGGGTCTAAAACAATTGTAACATCTTCTGGTAATGGATTAACAGTTAGAGTCAATTCATAAATAACAGCACAGCCATTCTCAGAAGTTTCTGTTGGATGTAGATATGTATAAACATCTTCTTCTGTTAATTCTTGTTCAAACCATGTATAAGTATCACCATCACAAATTTCAGCATTTTGTTCAATTTTCTCAGCAGGATTAACTGTAAGTTCTAAAGTATGAATACTTTCACAACCAAACTCAGTTTCAGTCTCAAAAGTATAATTACCAGCTTCTGTATAAGTTTGACCGTTCCACTCATAAGTTTCACCTTCACACATTTCATGTGTATTTTCTATTAACTCAGTTGGATGTATAGTTAAGCTTAAAGTATAGATACTGTCGCAACCATGAACAGTTAAGTATTCTTTCTCATAATCTCCACTTTCTTCATATTCTTCACCTTGCCATACAAAAGGAAGTTCGTTATCACAAATTACAAATTCTTCTTCGAATAAGTAAGTTGGGTTAACAGTTAAAATTAATTTATAAAGACCGTCATCAAATTCTTGATAATATTCGCCAGCCTCTTCATAATCTTCTGCACCCCAAGTGTAAGGTAATTCACTATCACAAATTGATTCTTCTTCAACTTCTACAAGAATATTAAGATTTAAAGTATAAATACTATCACAACCATGCTCGGTTTGATATTCTGCAGTATAAACACCAGTTTCTGTATAATCTTCTCCATTTACCTCTTCCCATGTATAAGTTCCATCAAACTCATCATCCATTAAATCAACAGTTTCTTCAAAATAATAAGTAGGATGCACTGTTAAGTTTAAAGTATAAATGCTATCGCAACCATACTCGGTTTGATATACTTTTTCATACTCACCAGTTTCTGTATAATCTTCACCATGCCATGTAAACGCATCGCCATCACACATTTCGTGAATAGTTTCTCCGTCATCAGGATTTAAATAAGTAGGATGTATGTTTAGTTCTAATGTATAAATACTATCACAACCATGAATCGTAATGTATTCTTTCTCATAGGTTCCACTAGTTTCATACTCTTCACCTTGCCATACATAAGGAAGTTCATTATCACAAAGTTCAACAACAGATTCATATAAGTAAGTAGGATGAACAATTAAATCTAATTGATGGATACCCTCATCTCCAAAATCTTGTAAATAAGTACCAGCTACTACGTACTCTTCTGTTCCCCAAGTATAAGGTAATTCATTATCACAAACTTCAACTTCTTCTACAGATGCTATTTCAAATCTTTCAGGTAAGTTTAGACGAATTGCCAAGGCAGCACTAGTCCAGCCAATACCTTGAATCCATTCTCCTCCACTTAAAATTTTAACAAATGTTCCCCAATCGCTATTATTAGCAGTTTTATCTGTTAATATATAAATATCAGAATCTTCAGAATCATCAAAATAGAACAGTTGAACAGCTGCTGCTACTAAAAATGGTGCATCCACAGGGTCATTAGGGTCAAAATCAATACTAGCATCGTCCATAAACTCAACATTAAGCCATGTTCCAATATTATCATCATCAAACATAATTAAATCAGATTGAGCAAAACTTTCCCATTCTCCTTCCCCAATAGGATATAATAAATGTACCATAAATGCGTTTCCTGGAGTTGTTGCTTCATGAAAAAACACATCAACACTCTTAACTTCTGTTGGCTCGTTTAACCAATAAACATTACCTATCATTTCTTCATCTTGTCCACCAGCAACCCAATTGTTCATTGTTAGTCTTCCTGTAAAATTATCTAAATCGCGAGCATAAACATCATTTGTAACATAAAACTTTGTTAAGTACTCATTGTTTTCTGAATTTTCATCTTCCTGCCCTTGTATAGACGTAGTTAGTTTTACGTCATATCCCCCCACATCAGCTAACATAGGATTTTCAAAAAAGAAAAAAGGATCAATACAATCTACAGTGTCTGTAGCTCCAGCTGGAATGAATTTTTCATGTAAATAATCTTCATTATAAACTTCAACTCCATACGAGTTTGTAATACTTACATTTATTGCAGGCTTTATTTGTTCAAAACCTCTATTTACTACAATAGCGTTCCAAGCCATGAAAGCATTTTCAGAATCTATTTGATCAATTGGAATTTGACCAAAATGTGAAGAATAATGGTATCCATCTGGCTCGTCATGATAATCTATATAAACAAAAAAGTTCATAGCTGCATTATATAATTCAGCATCATAATCAGGAGTGTCAAAAATAAGGATATCATCAATAAGCCAAGAATAACCTAATTGTACAGTAGGCTGTGAACCTTTATCGTGTGACCAACGGAATCTAATTGACACATCATCTTGATTACCAGCAACATCACCAATATAAAGGCTATACTCATTATCACCATAAGTATTGCCTTCTACAGGATAATTTACTCTATATTCTGTCCAAGTAGTTCCACCATTATTAGACACATCAACAGCTAAAGTTGCATAATTATTAGTATTTAAAGCTCTAAAAACTTGTAACCATGAAAGACTTGGTCTTGATACATCGGCCAAATAAATATCATCAAACTGAATATAAGACTCTAAAATATCTGGCTGACCAGGACCACCAAGCAGGGGTAAACCAGAAATAATATCAATCACTGCATAATGATTAGAGTCGTCTCCTGCATCATAAAACAAGTCATTAATAGTATAAGTATAATCAGCACCTATACAAAAATCTTCAAACTCTGCATTATTAAACACATGCCAAGTGTATAAATCAGTATTAGGATTTGCTGCAACTGACCAGTTAACATTACCTTCAAAATCTTCATACCAAGCAACATCTTTGGTTTGGCGTAAAGTTTTATCAACTTTCTTAATTTCTATGTTTTTATCAGTATTAGCTTTAGCTGGAAAGCTACTGCTTGGTACTGATAAGGCTTGAGCCATTGCAAAAGAAGCAAAAGCAATCAAAGCCATTAAAATTGTAAATTTTCTCATAATTTTTAAAATTTAAATTAACACTTATTTTTACTTATTATTTTTACACAAAATTAAAAATATTATTTACAAAAGTAACATTTTTTTTTCATATACAATTATTTTTATGCTTTTTTTTCAAAAAAAACTCAAAAACTTTCAAATAACTAGCATAAGCACTAGTTTTTGCAATAAAAAAACCATTTTTTCCATCAAGAAAACCTAATTTTAAGAAATACATAGAGAAAAACTTATAAAATGGTTTTAAATAAAGCATAAGGTAGGAATAGTTTTTTCCACTTTCAAATTCTTTTTGAGCCATTAGTTTAGCATAATTAATAGATTTTTGCTGATGCACCTGTCTATTTTCAAAAGAAAAATGCAATAAGTTACCTTTAATAAGTTTTCTTTTAGGCTTTTTGCTAAACACTATTTTTTCATGTATTTTCCCCTCCCATTTTCCATAATTTTTATTCCAAATTCTATATTTTCTATCAGGATACCAACCACCAAAGCGAATTGGCTTTCCGCAATAATGATTTAATAAATTAAAGCCATAAAATTCATTTTCTCCAAACTCAATTTTTTCAATTGACGAAAATAATTTTTGGGAAAGAACTTCGTCAGCATCTAAGGATAAAATATAATCATATTTTGCAAAAGAGTTTCCATAATTTTTTTGAGAACTATAATCATCAAATTTTCTAAGTAAAAAATTAACTTTAAATTGCTTGCATATTTCTTCTGTCTTGTCAGAAGAACCAGAGTCAACCACGATAATATCATCTGTTAAGCCTTGTAAAGCTTCCAAGCATTTCGCAATGTTTTTTTCTTCGTTAAGAGTAATTATAACTACACTTAGTTTTAGCATTATAAATATAAGTATTATTTTACAAAAATAGCAAAAAAGAATAAACTAAATAAAATAAGAGAATTATTTTAAAAACTTATTTATTATTTATTTTTTTTTTACACCTATTATAAGTACTTTTGACAAATTTTAATTCAAGGATATAAAAACGTTTAAAATATGAATAAAATTATTTCTATTCAAGAAGCAGTCGAAAAGATAAACGATGGTATGACAATAATGATAGGTGGGTTTTTAGCAGCTGGTTCACCACATGCAATAATTTGCGCCATGGTTGAAAAAAACATCAAAGATTTAACTTTAATTGTAAATGATACAGCTTTTGCTGATAAAGGAATTGGTTTATTAGTTGCAAACCGTCAAGTTAAAAAAGTAATTACTTCACATATTGGTACCAACACAGCTTCTTTAGAGCAGTTTAACAATAAGGAATTAGAAGTAGAGTTTGTTCCTCAAGGCACATTAGCAGAAAGAATTAGATGTGGTGGAGCCGGTTTAGGTGGAGTTCTTACTCCAACAGGATTGGGAACTGTTGTAGAGCAAGGTAAACAAGTTATTAATGTAAATAATAAAGATTATTTATTAGAGACAGCTTTACGTGCCGATATTGCATTAATTGGAGCCAGTATTGCTGATGAAGATGGAAACTTATATTATAAAGGAACTACGCAAAACTTCAATCCGCTTATGGCAACAGCAGCAGACATAGTGATAGCTGAAACAAGAAAGCTTGTTAAAACCGGTGAAATTGCAATGGAAAATGTTCATACTCAAGCTTTATTTATTGATTATATTGTAAAACCTTAAAAAATTTTAGATATGAAAATTACATCAATGATTAGACTAAGAATGGGTGCAAATGATGCTCATTATGGTGGAAATTTAGTTGATGGAGCAAAAATGCTTCAACTTTTTGGAGATGTTGCTACTGAACTATTAATTATTAATGACGGTGACGAAGGGCTATTTGTTGCTTATGATAACATAGAGTTTTTAGCTCCTGTTTATGCTGGCGATTTTATAGAAGCTAGTGGCGAAATTGTTAGCCAAGGTGCCAGCTCTAGGAAAATGGTTTTCGAAGCAAAAAAAGTTATCCAGCCACGCCCTGATATTAAAGATTCTGCAGCTGATTTTTTAGAAGAACCAGTGGTGGTTTGTCGTGCTAGTGGAACTTGTGTAGTACCTAAAAATTGTCAAAGAAAAAATAAATAAATATGGGAAAATTAATTATTACAGCAGCCATATGTGGTGCAGAGGTTACAAAAGAACACAACCCTGCAGTTCCATATACTGTAGAAGAAATTGTTAGAGAAGCTAAATCGGCAGTTGATGCCGGTGCAGCAATTGTTCATCTTCATGTTCGCGAAGACGATGGTACTCCAACGCAAAGCAAAGCTCGTTTTAAAGAAAATATTGATGCCATTTTAAAAGCATGTCCCGAAGTAATTCTTATTCCTTCAACTGGAGGTGCTGTTGGCATGGCTCCTGAAGAAAGACTTCAACCAACCGAATTACCAATTGAAATGGCTACATTAGACAGCGGTACTGTAAATTTTGGCGATGAAGTTTTTGAAAATACTTTGCCAATGATGCGTGCTTTTGGAAAAAGAATGTTAGAAAGAAATATTAAGCCAGAATACGAATGTTTTGAAATGGGACATATAGATGCTGTTCTTAATATGGTAAGAAAAGAACAATCACCAGGGGCTCCTCTACATTTTAACTTTGTACTAGGTGTGCCAGGTGCAGCTAATGCAAATATCAACAATTTAACATGGATGGTAAATGCTATTCCACAAGGCTCAACTTGGTGTGTTACAGGAGTTGGTCGCCATGAATTTACTATGGCAGCTCATGCAATTGCAATGGGCGGACACGTAAGAGTTGGTTTTGAAGATAATCTTTATCTAGAAAAAGGCGTTTTAGCAAAATCAAATGGCGAATTAGTTGCCAAAGTTGTTAGAATAGCTAAAGAATTAGGTCGCGAAATTGCTAGTTCGGCCGAAGCAAGAGAAATCTTAGGTTTAAAACAAAAATAATTTTTAATTAAATTTTATTGTATGCAAAAAAAAGGAAATAAGTATGGCTTACACAGAGTGATTGAGCCAATAGGTGTGTTACCACAACCAGCAAAAAAAATCGACAATAATATGGACGAAATTTGGGATAACGAAATCCTAATTGATGTTCAAACTTTAAACGTCGATTCTGCGAGTTTTACACAAATAAAAGAACAAGCTGGAGGCGACAAAGCCAAAATTGCAGAAATAATGCTTGACATAGTTGCTAAGCAAGGTAAACACCGTAATCCTGTAACTGGGTCAGGCGGAATGTTACTTGGCACAGTAGAAAAAATTGGTGATGCCCTACAAGGCAAAATAGATCTTAAAGTTGGAGATAAAATTGCAACTTTAGTTTCTCTTTCTTTAACCCCACTTAGAATAGACAAAATAAAAGATATTCGTCCAGATATTGACCAAGTTGATATTGACGGAAAAGCAATTTTATTTGAAAGTGGTATTTATGCAAAAATTCCAAACGATATGCCAGAAGGTTTAGCTCTTTCAGCTCTTGACGTTGCAGGTGCTCCTGCACAAGTAGCAAAATTGGTAAAACCAGGCGATACTGTATTAATTATAGGTGCAGGTGGTAAATCAGGAATGCTTTGCTGCTACGAGGCAAAAAAACGTGCCGGAGTTACAGGTAAAGTTATTGGAATGGCTCATAGCGAAAAAAGCACAAAACGCATCATGGATTTAGGACTTTGTGATTATGTTTTTTCAGGAAACGCTACTCAACCTGTGGCTGTTTTAGAAAAAATTGAAGAACTTACAAATGGCGAAATGTGCGATGTTACAATTAATAATGTTAATATTGAAGATACTGAAATGACAAGTATTCTTTGCACAAAAAATAGCGGTATAGTTTACTTTTTCTCTATGGCAACTTCATTTACAAAAGCAGCATTAGGTGCCGAAGGTGTTGGAAGTGATGTTACTATGATTGTAGGAAATGGTTACACTAAAGGTCATGCGGATATTACTTTACAAATATTAAGAGAAAGCGAAAAACTTAGAAAAGTTTTCAACGAATTATACGCTTAATAAATGTATAATGTAAAATATTGACAACTATAAAAAGAAATTATCGTCTTTTATAAATATATATATTAATAGGTATAAAAAATAAAATGAAATGAACGAAGCTAGAAAGCGAATGTTTCCAAACGCAACAGACGAACAATGGCAAGATTGGAAATGGCAGGTCAAAAACCGAATCGAAACTTTAGATGAGTTAAAAAAATATATGAAACTTACTAAAGAAGAAGAAGAAGGGGTTGCAAAATCTTTAAAAACTTTAAGAATGGCAATAACTCCTTATTATTTAAGTTTAATTGATCCTGAAGACAGAAATTGCCCGGTACGAAAGCAGGCAATTCCAACAGGAGCAGAAACATATCAATCTGCTGCTGATTTATTAGATCCATTAAGCGAAGATGAAGACTCGCCTGTTCCAGGATTAACACATCGCTACCCCGACAGAGTTTTATTTTTAATTACCGATATGTGTTCAATGTATTGCAGGCATTGTACCCGTAGGCGTTTTGCTGGGCAAACTGACAAAGCTGCACCAAGCGACAGAATTCAAAATGCAATTGATTATATCGCTAGAACTCCACAAGTGAGAGACGTACTTTTATCTGGTGGTGACGCTTTGATGGTTTCAGACAAAATGTTGGAATCAATAATTCAACGTTTAAGAGAAATTCCTCACGTAGAAATTATTAGAATAGGAACAAGAACACCAGTTGTTTGCCCACAGAGAATTACAGACGATTTGGTAAACATGCTAAAAAAATACCATCCTATTTGGTTAAATACGCATTTTAATCATTCTAAGGAAATCACTCCAGAATCTACAACTGCTTGCGCAAAATTAGCTGACGCAGGTGTGCCTTTGGGTAATCAATCTGTTTTATTGCGTGGCGTAAATGATTGTGTACACACTATGAAAAATTTAGTGCAAAATCTAGTTAAAATACGTGTTCGTCCTTATTATATTTATCAATGCGACCTTTCTATGGGCTTAGAGCATTTTAGAACACCAGTTTCTAAGGGAATAGAAATTATTGAAAACTTAAGAGGACATACTTCTGGTTATGCTGTTCCAACTTTTGTGGTTGACGCACCCGGCGGAGGCGGAAAAACTCCTGTTATGCCAAACTATTTAATTTCTCAAAGTCCAGGAAAAATTGTACTTAGAAATTTTGAAGGCGTAATTACAACTTACACAGAACCAACAGATTATATTAACGAATGTCATTGTGAAGATTGTAAACAAGAAATGGAAAACGAAGGAGTAGCAGCTTTACTTAGAGGCGAGCAACTTTCCTTAGAACCTGAAGGTCTTTCTCGAAAAAAACGTCATAACAAATAATAAAAGAACCGGTTTAGCCGGTTTTTTTTGCTTTAAAGAGTTCATTAAGCAATTATTTAGTTAATTCTTACTAAATTCAAAATATCTTTAGTAGTTTTGAAGAATAATTTAAAAACTCAGATATTTGCCTTTTTTAAAAGAAATATTAAAATATAAAAGCCTCGCAATTATTGGTACAGAAAAGAATACAGGTAAAACCGAGTGTTTAAATCATATAATTCAAGCTTTAAAACATAGCAATAAAACTATTGCAATTACATCTATTGGTCTTGATGGCGAAAGTTTGGATCAAGTTACTGAAACTCCAAAACCAGAAATTGAAATTTACCAAAACACAATTTTTTTAAGCTCTGAAAAACATTTTTCACAAAAACAAATAACAGCCGAAATATTAAATGTCTCGGAAAAACAAACAGCCTTAGGTCGTTTAGTTACTGCAAGAGCAATAGATACGGGTAAATTAATTTTCTCTGGACCTCCAGACACAAAATGGCTAAAAGAGGAAATTCAAAATTCTCAAAAATACGGAGTTGATTTATTTTTAGTGGACGGAGCCTTGTCGCGAAAAAGCACAGCATCACCCTCTGTTACAGAAAGTATGATTTTAACAACAGGAGCTGCACTTTCGGCAAATATTCCTAATTTAGTAAAAAAAACAAAGTTATTAACTGAACTAATAAAACTTCCAATTTTTGAAAGCAATTTAATAGACGAACTTTTACAAATTGAAAACGGTGTTTGGGCTATTGATTCAGAAAATATTATTCACAATTTGGAAATACAATCAAGTTTATTGTTAAATAAAACCAAAGACAAACTTTATTCAAAAGGAAATATAATTTTTGCAAGCGGTATTATTACAGACAATATTTTAGATTTTATGAGAATTCAAAAAAACATAAAAGAAACAGTCTTAATTGTTAAAGATTTTACTAAAATTTTTGTTAGCCAAGAAAGCTACAAATCTTTTGTAAAAGCAGGTGGCAAAATTTTTGTTTTATTAAAACCAAAACTTATTTCCATTTGTGTAAACCCACTATCTCCAAATGGATTTGTGTTAGATTCTAAAAAACTTAGAGAAGAACTTTATAAAGCAGTAAAATTACCGGTTTACGATATAAAAGCACTAGATTAATGAAAAGTTTTAGAAAATATATAAGCGAAATTTCAGGTTTAAGATTTATTTATGAAAATCTTGAATTAAACTCCTCTGCCGGACGAAAAAGATTGCTTAATTGTCAGCTTTTAACCAAAGAATTTGAATTAAAAGTAAATATTCAATCTTTAAGCGAAACTTATGAGTTTGTAAAAACAAAAAAGAATAAAGAGTTTGTTTCAAATATTTGTAGGACTTTAAGTCAAATTAATGATATTTCGGCAAGTATAAGCAATATTCAATTCAACAGAGTTTCTGACGATATTGAACTTTTTGAGATTAAAAAATTTTGTATTAATTCACAAAGAGTTTTAGATTTAATTAAGAAATCAGGTTTTTCCTTGATTTTACTTCATGATTTAAGCGAAGTTATTGAGATTTTAGACCCACAAAACACAAAAATTCCTGCATTTTATATATATTCTGATTATAGCCCTGAATTATCAGATTTACGAAAGCAAAAAGACAATGCGAAAACCGTAGAACAAGCTGAAGAATTAAGATTAAAATGCTTAGAAATCGAAGATAAAATCAGAAAAGAATTAAGCAAAAAAATAGCAAAATACGTAAATAAATTAGAATATAATTTAAACCGCCTTGCAGATTTTGACATTTTAATTGCTAAGGCAAAAATCGCCTTAAAACTTAGTTTAACCGAGCCAAAATTCACCCAAGAAATAACTTTTTATCATGGTTTATTCAATCCACAGATAAAATCTATTTTAGAAAATCAAAATAAAGTTTTTCAAGCAATAGACATTGAAATCCCTACATTTCCAACATTAATAACCGGTGCAAATATGTCGGGGAAATCTGTTTTATTAAAAACTGTTGCACTTTCCCAATTTATGTTTCAATTTGGCTTTTTTGTTCCTGCCCAAAAAGCAGAAATTTTGCCTGTAGAAGAAATTTTACTAAGCATTGGCGATAATCAAGATGAATTAAACGGACTTTCTTCTTTTGCTGTTGAAATTTTAAATATTAATAAAATTATTTCTAAGGCAAAATCAAGCACAAAAATACTTGCTCTTATTGATGAACCAGCTCGCACAACAAACCCGGATGAAGGTAAAGCTATAGCAAATGCAATTGTAGAAATACTAAGTAAATTGGAAGTAAGTTCCTTGATTTGCACACATTATAGTGGAATTAATGCTAGAAAAAAACTTAGAGTAAAAGGCTTGCAAAATATTTCGGAAAATGAAAATATAAATATAGAAAACATTAACGATTTTATGGATTATTCTTTAGTAAGTGTTGAAGACGAAAAAGCACCTGCAGAAGCAATTAGAATAGCTGAAATTCTTGGAGCTGATAAAGAATTAATAGAAAAAGCAAGAAAAAAGATAAATAAAATTTAATATTTTGCGAAAATTCTATAAATCTTACTAATTTTGTTTGATAAAAATATAATAATGAAAAACATTTACTTAATTCTATTTCTTACAATTTTAATTTTTAGTTGTAAAAATAAAGAAACTAACGAAAATTTTGCAAGTAAAGAAACTAACAAAGAAGTTGAAAGTTCTGAATATTTGTTAAATGCTACTTTATGGGTTCAAACTTCGGGAGAATACAGGGCTTGTTGTTATCAGGCTTTTAATTATGCAAAAATTGCAGTTGAGAATAATTTAAAAACCGTAAAAAAAGACAAAGCACCGGCAGTAATTTTTGATATTGACGAAACAGTAATTGACAATTCGTTTTTTGAAGCAAATTTAATAAAAGAAAATACTGTTTATACAAAAGAAAATTGGAAAGAATGGACTGATATGTCAGCTGCTTGTGCTATTCCGGGAGCAATTGATTTTTTAAAGTTTTTAGAATCGAAAAATGTTGAAATAGTTTATATCACTAACCGCAAAGAAGACGAAAAAGAAGCAAGTATAAAAAATATGGAAAAACTTGGTTTTCCAAAAATTAAAGAAGAGAATTATTATTCTAAAATTGAGGAAAGCAATAAAGATGCTAGACGAACTAAAGTTGCAGAAATGTATAATATTATTTTACTAGTTGGTGATAATTTAGGCGATTTTGACAGTATTTTAGACCAAAGAGAAAATGATTATGGATTTTCTATTGTTGATGAATTACGTGAACATTTTGGAACTTCATTTATAATTTTGCCAAACCCCATGTACGGACACTGGGAAGATGCACTTTATAAAAATAAAGAAAAATCTAATATGGAAAACAAGTATGATGCATTAAAAGGCTATACTCAATCTTGCCTTAGGTAAATTTAAATAAAAACAATTAAATTGTAAAAATATATTATCTTTACAATCATAAATTATTAACAAAAAACATATTATTATGAAACAATTTTTTAAATATACCTTAGCAAGTATAGTTGGCGGTATTTTAAGCTTAGCTCTTTTATTTGGGATTTTATTTGCAATTATAACAGCTTTAGCTTCTGGTTTTAGTGAGAAAGAAGTAATTATCAAAGAAAATTCTGTTTTAAAATTAAGCCTTGGTACAGAAATTCCTGACAAAGCTTCTGATAATCCCTTCAGCAATTTTGATTTTATGTCAATGACTTCTACTAAAGCTATGGGTTTAAACAGTATTTTAAAAAACATAGAAAAAGCAAAAAAAGACGACAAAATCAAAGGAATATTTTTAGACATTGGCAGTATTCCTTCTGGTATGGGAACTATAGAAGAGATTCGCAACAAACTTATTGATTTTAAAGAATCTGGAAAATTTATTCTTGCATATTCTTCAGGATATACACAAAAAGCCTATTATCTTGCCAGTGTTGCTGATAAAATATACTTAAATCCACAAGGGGCAATTGATTGGAAAGGACTTTATTCACAAGTAATATTTTATAAAGGAGCATTAGAGAAATTAGGAATAGAGGCACAAATTTTCCGTCATGGGCAATTCAAGTCGGCAGTTGAGCCATTTTTTGCCGATAAAATGAGTGAAGCCAGTAAGTTGCAAACAATCACTTTAATACAAAGTATTTGGGACGATATGTGCGAAAAAATTTCTAATTCAAGAAAAATAGATATCCAAGACTTAAATCTTATTGCAGATAGCTTATGGGTTTATAATGCTGAAACCGCTGAAAAATATAATTTTATTGACGGGATAATGTATTATGATGAAATTTTAGCTGAATTAAAGAAAAAGTCGGGTTCTACAGATAAACCAGAAGATTTTATTGTGAGTTTAGCTAATTATTCAAGTGCAAAAATCAAATCAGAAAAAAATGAATCTAAAAATAAACTTGCAGTAGTTTTTGCCGAAGGCGACATTGTTGATGCTGGAAAATCTGAAGGTTCAATTGCAGGCGACCATATGGCAGAAATAATAAGAAAACTTAGAGAAGACGATAAAATTAAAGCAGTGGTTTTAAGAGTAAATTCCCCAGGAGGTTCAGGACTAGCTTCTGAAATTATTTGGCGTGAAATAAATCTAACAAAAGAGAAAAAACCTGTTGTTGTATCAATGGGGAATTTAGCTGCTTCAGGTGGATATTATATTGCTTGCCCTGCAAACTATATATATGCTTTGCCAAATACAATAACAGGTTCTATTGGGGTCTTTGGTTTAGTTCCAAATGTTGAAAAACTAATGACAGAAAAACTTGGAATTACAGTTGATGGAGTCGGCACAAATGCACATTCTGATTTTGGACAAATTTCTAGAAAGTTTACTAGTGATGAAGCAAATTTTATACAAACCCAAGTAGAAGATTTTTATGAAGTTTTTATACAAAGAGTTTCTGACGGAAGAGGTTTAACAAAAGCAGAAGTTGATTCAATTGGTCAAGGCAGAGTTTGGAGCGGTTTAAATGCTATAGAAATTGGATTAGTTGACGAAATTGGAGGATTGAACGATGCTGTGAAAAAAGCCGTTAGCTTAGCTAATCTAAGTGATTACAGAATTGTTGAATACCCAGAAAAGGAAGACTTTTTTGACAAACTTATAAAAGATATGAACAAAAATATGAGTGCAGAAGTGATAAAAGAAGTTATTGGCGAAAATTATAAATTTTGGCAACTAATAAAAAATGTTCAAAAAATAACCGGTATTCAAGCCAGAATGGAGTATGGTTTGGAAATAAATTAAAATAAAATATTTTAAAATTAAAAAGCCTTGCAAGTGTTTTATTTGCAAGGCTTTATTTATTAAACAATTATTAGCTCATCTGCTTGAGCGTCAATTTTTATATTTTTAGACTCATTAGTGCTGGCAATAATAAATTTTGCAATTTGATTTTCCAATTCCTTTTGTATAAATCGTTTTACAGGTCTTGCTCCATATTGTGGGTCGTAAGATAATTTGGCAATAGTTTTAATTGCTTCATCGCTTATTTCCAAATCAAAACCTGCATTTTTTAGTTTAATTTTTAATTTAGATATTTGAAGTTTTACTATATCATATATTTGTTTAGAATTTAGTGGGGTAAACATAATTATTTCGTCAATTCTATTTAAAAACTCAGGTCTAAGTTGATGTCTTAATGCTTCTAAAACTTGAGATTCAGTTTCTTTATAATTTTCATTTCCTTGTTTAATTTGATCTTGAATAAATTGAGAACCAATATTAGAAGTCATTATAATTATTGTATTTTTAAAGTTCACTACCCTTCCTTTATTATCAGTAAGTCGCCCATCGTCAAGTACTTGTAATAAAATATTAAATACATCAGGGTGAGCTTTTTCAATTTCATCTAATAAAATCACAGAATAGGGTTTACGTCTAACTGCCTCTGTTAATTGTCCGCCTTCATCATATCCTACATAGCCTGGGGGAGCTCCTAACATCCTAGAAACACTATGTTTTTCTTGATATTCACTCATATCAATTCTAGTCATCATAGATTCGTCATCGAACATAAATTCTGCCAAAGCTTTTGCTAGTTCAGTTTTTCCCACGCCTGTTGACCCAAGAAAAATAAATGAGCCTATAGGTTTTCCAACATCTTGTAAGCCTGCCCGCGAACGCCTAACAGCATCTGCAACGGCAATAATCGCATTTTCTTGGCCAATAAGTCTTTTATGGAGTTGGTTTTCTAAATTCAACAATTTTTCTCTTTCACTCAAAACCATTTTGCTAACAGGAATACCTGTCCATCTACTTACTATATCAGCAATATCTTCGGCATCAACTACTTCGTCAACCAAAGCGTTTTCGCCTTGCAAACTTTCTAATTTTAATTTTAAATCTTCAATATTTTTCTCACTTTCGTTAATTTTTCCATATCTAAACTCAGCAACCTTTCCGTAATCTCCACTTCGCTCAGCTTGTTCGGCTTGTAATTTATAATTTTCAATATTTTGTTTCTCAATTTGAATTTTATCAATTAAAGATTTTTCCTCTTTCCATTTTGCAGTTAAAACATTTCTTTCTTCGTTAAAATTAGATAATTGTACAGCAATTTCTTCAAGTTTTTTAGTATCATTTTCTCGCTTAATAGCTTCTTTTTCAATTTCTAATTGTTGAATTTTTCTATTTAACACATCAATTTCTTCGGGAACAGAATTTACTTCTAACCTAAGTTTTGAAGCAGCCTCATCAATTAAATCAATTGCTTTATCCGGTAAAAATCTTTCAGTTATATACCTTTGCGATAATTCAACTGCTGCAAGAATAGCTTCATCTAAAATTCTAACTTTATGGTGAGATTCGTACCTTTCTTTTAACCCTCTTAAAATAGAAACAGAGTTAGGAATATCTGGCTCATCAATAAGCACAGTTTGAAACCTTCTTTCAAGGGCTTTATCTTTTTCAAAGTATTTTTGATATTCATTTAAAGTAGTTGCTCCTATGGCTTTTAACTCGCCACGTGCAAGAGCAGGTTTTAAAATATTTGCAGCATCCATTGCACCTTGATTTTTTCCAGCACCAACCAAAGTATGAATTTCATCAATAAATAAAATAATTTCTCCTTCAGCTGCCACAACTTCTTTAATTACAGATTTTAATCTTTCTTCAAATTCGCCTTGATATTTTGCACCTGCAATTAGCAAACCCATATCTAAGGAAAATATTTTTTTAGACTTCAAATTTTCAGGCACATCACCTTTAATTATTCTATGAGCCAAACCCTCTGCAATAGCAGTCTTTCCAACTCCTGGTTCACCAATAAGTAAAGGATTATTCTTAGTTCGTCTCGACAAAATTTGCAAAACTCTTCTAATTTCATCATCCCTACCAATAACTGGGTCTAATTTTCCTTGTTGGGCTCTTTCTATTAAATTTACAGCATAACGATTTAAAGCATCATAAGTATCTTCGGCTGATTGAGAGTTTACCTTAGCCCCTGCTCTCAAATCGGAAATTGCTTTCTTTAAAAAATCTATTTTCAATCCTGCATCACGCATCATTTGCCCCACAATATCCTTAGATTCAGCTAATGACAATATTAAATGTTCAAGGGAAATAAATTTATCGCCCATTTGAGTTTTGTGCTTCTGAGCAAGATTGAAAATTTCTTGAGTATTAGAAGCTAAATAAACTTCACCACCTTCAACTTTAGGATAAGAATTTACTATACTTAAAACCGTAGATTCAAAATTATGCTTATTAATTTCTAATTTTGATAAAATTATATTAAAAATATTATCATTATCACTTAGGAAAGTAAGCAAAATATGACCAGGTTCAATTGCTTGGTTTTTAAGTTCTTTAGCTTTAATTATTGAAGTTTCAATTAAAGATTGGGCTTTTACAGTATAATCATTTAAGTTCATAATAAATTTTTAATAAATAATCCTTCAATTTGTAAACCAAAACAGCCAACAAGCCAAAATGTCGCAATAAAAACAAAATTACCTGTCAATTTGACAGTTTAAGTTTAGCGATTTTTAATATTAAAAAAATATTAAAAAACATTATTAATATTAGCAACCAAAAGTCAAATTTTCAGTCTAAAAAGTAGTAAAAACGTAGTAATATTTAATAAAAAAAATAAATATCGGATATTTTGATAGTTTTTTAAAATAGATTTATTAAATTTGCTAAATTAATAATTGTTAAAACATATTATATCATTATGAGAAAAACACTCTCAACATTTATAATAATTCTGACACTTGGTTTATCAAACAACATATTTGCTCAAGCCAATTGTGGAGCTGCAGAAGCGATTCCACTTGATGTTTATGGTTCCTGTGGCGATATGTTTTTCACCAATGTTAATTTTGCTGGAGCCACAACATCTTCTGATTTACCTGCACCAACTTGTGGAGGATTTAACACTTCTACCAAAGACATGTGGTATAGTTTTACGGTTCCTGCAGGCGTTAGCGAATTAGCATTTCATGCTTTTAATTCACCTACACCAATGATGGCAATACCTCCATTTATTCCTGGATCACCTGCTTGTGCTCCGGGCATGGCAGTTTATAGAGGCTCATGTGGAAATTTGAGCTTAATAGATTGTTATAATGCGAATTCAGGTTTTTTAACAAACGGTGAAATACGTTGGGAAATTTTAGGCGTAACGCCTGGTGAAACCATTTACGTTCGTTTGTGGGAAA
>JALOAQ010000062.1 GCA_023228725.1 Bacteroidales bacterium
TTTTAACTTTCGACTTTTAACTTTACCTTCGGTGAGCTCGTAAACTCGGTTCAACTTTTAACTTATTTCCTGAAATATTTTGATGCCTGCACCAAAGCTTCATCTTTTAAAATAGCTCTCATGGCTAAAAAGCATAAAATAGCAGAAATTAATGGTAAAATAATTAAAATTCCAGTGCTATATTCTAATTCTAAACGCTTTGAAATATCTATTAAATAATAAAATAAAAGACCAAAACAGCCAATTTGTAACAATATATTAAAAACTGTAAGTCTAACTTGAAGCATGCGTTTTTTGTAAAGAAAAATAGTGAAAAAACTTATAAAACAAACTAAACTTACCAGTATTACTAAAGGTAACATTGAATATTCCAAAACAATGTCTTGGTTCAAAGCATTGTTGTGATAAGAAAAATTAGATTCTGTAATTTTTATTGGAATTTCTGTTAAATCTGTATCAATCAAATAGCCAAAAGGTGAAAAGAAAAATATTCCAAAACTTAAAAAGCTAATAAAAAGGTATAAACTTTGTATTCTTTGTATCATAATTTTTTATTTGCAAATTTACAATAAAAATTTTAAAATAAAACTTAGTGTTTTTTAATCTTATAATAATAATTAACTTTGTGCTTTTAAAAATTAATTTTTTATTATGAATTTTAATGATAATGTTGAGGCAATCAATGCTTTACGTCAAAAATACGAAGATTTAGTTTCTGAAATTAATAAAAAAATTTATGGACAAGAACAGGTGGTTAGAGAGGTTGTAATTTCAATTTTTAGCCGTGGTCATTGTCTTTTGATTGGTGTTCCCGGACTTGCTAAGACTTTATTAGTCAATACAATTGCTGAAGTTTTGGGTTTAAAAAATAAAAGAATACAGTTTACTCCCGACTTAATGCCTTCAGATATAATTGGAACAGAAATTCTAAGTGAGGATAGGCAATTCAAATTTATTCATGGACCTATTTTTGCTAATTTTATATTAGCTGACGAAATAAATAGAACTCCACCCAAAACTCAAGCAGCACTTTTAGAAGCTATGCAAGAACGCTCAGTTACTGCTGCAGGTATTGAGTATAAATTAGACGAGCCATTTTTTGTTATGGCAACTCAAAACCCAATTGAACAAGAGGGAACTTATCCTTTGCCCGAGGCTCAATTAGATAGGTTTATGTTTAATATAATTGTTGATTATCCTTCTTACGAAGACGAAATAACCGTGGTTAAAAATACTACAATTGATAAAGATTTTGAATTAAAACAAATTCTTTCTGCTGAAGAAATTATTTTCTTTCAAGCCTTAATTCGTAAAATACCTATAAATGATAATGTTTTAGAATATGCTGTTAAATTAGTAAATAAAACTCGCCCAAATTCTGAATTTGCTCCTGAAATTACAAAAAAATATCTTCATTGGGGAGCTGGTCCGCGAGCCTCACAGTATTTAGTGATAGGTGCAAAAACTAATGCGGTTTTAAATGGTAAATATACAGCAGATATTGAAGATGTTAAAGCTGTTGCGAAAATTATTTTACGTCATAGAATAATTAAAAATTATAAAGCTGAAGCTGATGGCATAAGTATTGATGATATTATTGATGAATTATTAAAATAATTGATGCTTGAAAATTTAAGCAAAATAGTTTGTCTTGGTTTTTGCTTTTTATTATTCGCATTATTAAGTTTTGCACAGAATAATGAAAGTGGAAAACCTCGTGTTGTTGAAATTTTGCGTGCCAACTCCCTTGAATATAACGAGGCAAGCGGTGTAAAAGCAAAAAGATTGCTTGGAGATGTGGTTTTTAGGCATGAAGAAGCTTATATGTTTTGTGATTCAGCTTGGTTTTTTGATGAGTCAAATACAATCCAAGCTTATAATAATGTTAGGATTAAACAAGGTGATTCTGTTTTGATTATTGGAAAATATCTTGAATATGATGGGAATTCTAAAATTGCCAAAATGAGAGATTCTGTTATTTTAAAGCATAATAAATCATTTTTAATTACAGATTCTTTGGATTATGACAGAAATATTGATGTAGCATACTATTTCGAAGGTGGAAAAATTTATGATGAGGATAATCGTTTGTTTAGCAGACGCGGGTATTATCATACAAAAGAAAAAGATTATTATGCAGTTGATACAGTATTACTTAAAAATCCTCAATATGATATTTTTTCAGATACATTAAAATATAATACAGATTCAAGAATAGCTTATTTTTTCGGACCTACTAATATAGTTGCAGATTCAAATCATTTATATTGTGAACTCGGTTATTATGACACAAGTGAAGATAAAGCTTCGCTCTCGGATAATGCTTGGCTAAGGTCTAGCTCTAATTATCTTTATGGTGATAGTTTATTTTATGATAGAAAAATTAGATTTGGTGAAGCTTTTATGAATGTTAGTGTTGTGGATACGGTTGAAAATATGTATGCAAAAGGAAATTATGGTTATTATTATGAACAGCCTCAAAATGCTATGCTAACAGATAATACAGAAGTTATTTATATTAGCGATGGGGATAGTATTTTTATGCATGCAGATACAGTTTATATTTCTGTTGACAGCTTGGATTATAAACTTATGAGAGCTTTTTATAAAGTGCAAGTTTTTAAATCTGATATGCAAGCTAGATGCGATTCCTTGGTCTTTTATTCTTTTGATTCAATTGCACATATGTTTTATTCTCCTGTTTTGTGGTCTGATAATAATCAAATTACTGCTGATCATATTGAGATGTATTTTTTAGATAAAAAGCCAAATAAGTTTTTTCTTAACGGCAATGCTTTTGCAATAGAACAATACGATAGCCTACATTATAATCAGCTGAAAAGTAGAAAAATGTCGGGATATATAGTTGAGAAAAAACTTAGAAAAATAGATTTGCACAACGATTGTCAAACTATTTATTTTATTGTTGATGAGGAAGTTGATGAGATTGTTGCAATAAATAAAGTGCTTAGTTCAAATATGACAATTTGGCTGAAAAATAATAAAATTGAAAATGTTTGGTTTTATGATAAGCCTGATGGAGAAACTATACCAATAGAACAGTTAAGTAAAGAACAAATATTTCTTAAAGATTTTAGATTTTTAGACGAATATAGACCAAAATCACGCGATGATATTTTTATTTGGAAAGAAATTCCAAGTAAAGATTAAATAATTTTAAGATATTACTTTATTTTGAAATATTTTTGTTATTTTTAAAAAAAATGAATTTTTATGGAGAGAAAATTAGTAATTGCTATTCTAGGAAATCAAGGCTCAGGCAAAACAACTACTTGGGAAACTTTGTTTGGACGAAAAGTACATACAGGTAAAAATCTTAGAAATATTGAAATTCAAGGAATAAAAATTCCTGTTTTTTTAATTAACGAATCTGCTTTGGAAAGAAAAACGAAATTGGAATATATTTTGCCCGAAAAAGACCCGGAAATAGTAATTAGTTCTTTTCTTTATCATAAAGAAGTTATTAAAAATTTTGATTATTTTATTAAACGAAATTACAATATTTATGTACAATGGCTAAACCCGGGTTATAATGACTCAAATGATAAAGCCTTATTTTATAATGATGGAATTATAAATTATCTTTTAGGGCATGGGGCTGTTGTTTCGGTGAAAAATGCAAAAAATAATCCCAAATATAGAGTAGAAGAAATAAAAAACTATTTGTTAAGCTATTTTTTAACAAAAAACAACTTGAATATAAGTCTTAAATTGTAATTGTTTGCTAATTAGTAGTTAAAAAGTACAATTAGATATAATAATCGTGGTCTCTGCTTAAATCTTTGTTTTTTTTGTTATTTTTGTTCTGAGAAATCTTGTGAAATTACTTTAAAATCTAAAAATTATGGGAATTGTAGGAGCACACAATGTAGGCAAAGTTTTAGAACTAAAATTAGAAGAAGTTGGTATTACTAGCCTTGACCAATTAAGAAAAGTTGGCACAGAAGCTGCTTTTATGCTACTTTATGAAAAAAATAAAAATACAAGTAGAGCAATTTTATTGTCTATAGAGGGAGCTATTCAAGAGGTACGGTGGCACAACTTAGACGAAAAGCGAGTTGAAGAATTAAAAGAATTTTTTGATAGCGTAGTGCCAAAAAGAAAATAATAAAAATCTGACAAATCTCATTGCATGGGAATCTTAATTAATGCAATTTTACTTTTTAAAATTGTATCAATTAATATGGTATTTTATGCAAAAAATTGAGAAACATCCCATTTTACAAGTTCCTGAAAAAGATGAACATATTTTTTATTTTAATGATAAAATAGTTGTTGGGACTAAAGGATTTACTATTGCGGCAGCTTTACATCAAGCTGGTTTTCCTGTACATAGCCATTCTGTAGATAACAGAAATAGATCTTTAGAATGTGGAATAGGAAAATGTGGAGCTTGCGAAATGCTCGTGGACGGTAAAATAAAACGTATTTGCATTACTAAAGTTGACGGAATTAGAGAAGTTAGAGAAATTCCTAAAGATTTTGAGCCGAATCAAGAAAAAATAAATATAGAAGAAGAAATTTCTGTTTTCAAAACCCAAGTAACAATTATTGGTGCTGGTCCTGCCGGATTAGCTGCTCGCGAAGTATTGAATCAACATAATATCTCTAATATTGTTGTTGATAATAACGATAAAATAGGTGGACAATTTCTAATGCAAACTCATCAATTTTTCTTTTTTGAGAAAGAAAAAAAATTTGGCGGACTTCGTGGTTTTGAAATTGCAGAAACTTTAGCTGGCGAAAATAGAGAAGGTATCATTTTAAATTCTGTAGTTTGGGATATTCTTGAAGCACAAAGAATTGCAGTGAAAAATATTTTAACAAACGAAATATTTTATATTGAATCTGAACATATTATTATTGCAACAGGAGCAATTCCATTTATGCCTTCGTTTAAAAATGACGATGTGCCTGGCGTATATACTGCTGCTGTTGTTCAAAAAATGATGAATAATGAGTTCACTTTGCTTGGTAAAAATGTTTTAACTGTTGGTGCCGGAAATATTGGTTATCTAACTTCTTATCAGTTAATGCAAGCTGGAGCAAAAGTAAAAGCAATTATTGAAGCAATGCCTCAAGAGGGTGGTTTTCCTGTTCAAGCTAATAGACTAAGAAGGTTGGGAATTCCTATTATGACCGGATATATTTTGCTTGAGGCAATTCCTAATGAAGATTACACAGGTATTATTGGTGCAGTAATTGCAAAATGTGAAAATTTTAAAGCTATTCCCGGAACTGAAAAAGTAATTACAGGTATTGATACAATAAATATTTGCACAGGCTTAGTACCTGACGACCAGTTAGTAACTAAAGCAAATCTTTTATTTGGGCGTAGGGCTCATGCTATTGGAGACGCATTAAGAATTGGAGAAGGTACTTCGGCAGTTTTGCGTGGAAAACAAGCAGCCTACGAAGTTATTGACGCTTTAGAAAAAAGATATAATTACAATGATTATCTTGCTCTTTCAAAAGAATATATAGATTCCCAGCAGCACCCAACTCGCGTAATTTCTGAACCTTATAAACCTAGCCGCACAAGAGCTGAAGCTAAGCCTTATGTGATGATTGATTGTTTGTATGGTTTTGCTTGTAATCCTTGTACTTTTGCTTGTCCCCATGGAGCTATTACTAAATCTTCAACAAGTTCTGTCCCAATTGTGGATTATGATAAATGTGTAGGTTGTATGGATTGCGTATATCAATGTCCAGGACTTGCAATTTTTGGTTATGCAGAAAAAAAGGACTGGCTATTTTTACCAATTGAGTATGAAGCTGAAGAAAAGTCTGAAGTTTATTTGGTTAATAATAATGGCGAAAAAATAGGAGAGGGGATAATTGAAAAAATACTTTATAAATCAAATAAAACAAATATTGCAAGACTTAAATCGCTAGATTTACATGGGGAAAAACTGCAAGAAGCTCGTGGATTTATTCTTAAAAAAGATTATCCCAAACCAATTCAATTATTAGAAACGGAAAGTAAAAAACCAGCAGAAACTTATATTTGCCATTGTGATGATGTTAAATTAGATGAGATTTTAGAAGTTATTGGTGATAGAAAGTTTATTTCTGTGGATGAAATTAAACATACTACTCGTTTAGGTATGGGTGCTTGTCGTGGAAAACGATGTATAAAACGTTTAAAGCAAACAGTTTCGGCTTATGGAATTGAAATTGTTGGCGATGCAACTCCTCGTGCTCCTTTGTCAAATCAAGTTAGTTTAGGAGAATTATTTCCACATAAGTCTGAAAGAGTTTTTACTAATGTAAATAAGAGAGCAAATAAAAGAATTAAAGTTCAAGTTTTAGTTGCCGGTGGTGGAATGGCAGGTAGTTCTTTGTTTAAATTTATGGCCGAGGTCGGTATGAAACCAGTTATGATAAATCGTGAACGTGGTAGCTCTTGGCGTAATATTGCCGGTGGTCGCCCTGCTTTCTCTTTACCTGCTTTGGCTGATATCGCATTAAAAAATCGAGAGCTTTTTATAGAATTACAAAATATTTCTAATATTGATTATAAACCAATTAGATATATAAGTTTTGCACATGATGAGCAGACTTATAAAGATCTTGATGCTTCGCGTGCTTGGTCTAATGCTTTTATGGTGGAAAAAGCTGATTTTAGAAAAGAAATTTCTCCTTTCTTTAATCAAAATACAGATATTTATTCTGCTGCACTAATTACTCATGATTGCTGGCAGGCTACGCCAGGTAAAGTTTTAGATTTATTACGTCAAATTGGTATAGAAAAAGGCGGACAAGTTTTAGAAGATTGCGAACTTATAGATTTGCAAAGAGAAAATAAAAATATTATTGCTCTTGTAAAAACTCATACAGGCGAATTTTTAGAATATGAAACTGAACATTTTGTAAATGCACTTGGTGCTGAGGCTAATAAATTTGCCAAAAAATTAGAAATTGAAACAGGTTTGTATCCTGTTAAGCATCAGGCCTTTATTACGAGACGTTTGCCATTTATGGGTAAAAATAATGATACTTTAGATATGTTGATTGATAGAAGAAAATACAAAGGTTTTTCGGCTGTTTATGGTCAACAACTTGCAGATACAGGACAAATAATTGGTTGTGCTTCTCCTTTAATTGATGCCTTAGAAACTGACAAAGAACTTAAAATTAATTCTAAAGATTTTTTAGAAATAATTTCTGAAGTATTTGTAAATTGGATACCTCAATTATCAAGTGTAGGATTTCAAGCTGTGTGGTCGGGATATTATGTAGAACCAAGATATATTGTTGACCCAGAATTAGGATTAATGCTTGGTATGCGTGGACATGGCTATATGTTAAGCCAATATTTAGCTAAACTTTATGTAGATAAATTAATGGGAAAACAAACTCCAGATTATTTTCAAGATTTAAGATTAACAGGAAAAGGCTTGTTTGAAGAGGCTTTTAAGTAGTGCTTAGTTGTTAGTGGGCGAGAGGAGACACGAGAAGCCATAATTAGTGTAAATTCGTGCAATTCGTGGTTGTCATCTTCGAGTTTTGAGCGAAGCGAAAAACGAAGAAGCTCTTTCGACTTTTCACTTTCGACTTTATAGCCTTTCGACTTTATAGCCTTTCGACTTTACAGACTTTCAACTTTACAGACTTTAGACTTTCTAAATTATATCTGCTCTATCTTTAATATCGGAAAGTTTTGTGCTTTGAAGGAAATTTACAAATTTTAAAGAAAGTTTTTCACATAAGTCTTGTAAATCCCCTAAACCAATTCCTTTAGCGTTTTTATCGTGGCATAGATTATCTAAATCAATTTTACCACTAATTGCTTCGTAAATTTCTATCAAATAAATTTCATTTGCAGGTTTTTTCAAGAAATAACCACCTGCTGGACCTTTTACAGAATACAATATTTTTGCTTTTACGAGAATATCAAAAACTTTAAACAAATGATTGGCAGAAGAATTTGTTGATTCTGAAATTTTAGCCACAGTTGCTCTTTCTTTGCTTGCTGCAATAATTGCTAAACCATGTATTGCTAATATATGTGCCTCGCTTAGTGCTAATATTTTCATTAATTACTTTACTTCTTTAATAATACATCCTCGTTGGATATATTATTAACCATATCTTGTAAAGTATGTTCACGCATATATGTAATTAATGTTGTACCAATTTCGTAACATATTCCACCCATAAGACAAGAACCAAATGGACAAATAGCATTGTCAACCGGACAATCATTTATTTCTACTTTTCCTTCTAAAGCTTCTAAAATATCAATGATTTTTATTTCTGAAGCATCTTTTTTTAGAAAAAAACCACCACTTGGTCCTCGTGTTGAGCCTATTAAACCGGCTTTCACTAACCTTTGCATTACTTTAGAAGTATGATGCCTCGAAGAGTTTGTAATATCAGCAATATCTGTTGCACTTATAGCAAGTTCAGATTTTGCAATTAAAGCCATACCATGAAAAGCAATTGCATTGGCTTCTGATAAAGCAAGAATTTTCGTCATTTTTTAAATGTTCACGTGTTTATATTCTATTCCTTGAAATTTATTCAAATCTTCTAAAAACAACTCAATTTGAGTTGAATCTCCGGAGAGTTCTAAAATAATAATACCACCATTAACAATATTGTGGTTTAAACCTAATCTACTACGAATAATACAACCATATTCTTTAAATAAATTTTGTAATTTATCTGCAACTAATTGTGGCTGTTTTACTAAAATGCTAAGTATATTGTATTCCATAATTATAATTTAAAATTCATTATTTCTGTTTTAATACCACCAATATTATTTAGTTCGAGAATTAATTGCTTTTCTTGTTCTACTTCTCCTGATAATTCTAAAATTATTAAAGCTTGCCTACTACAAATTTCTGTACTAAGTTCGTGAAATCCAAACCTTGTTTTAATTATTTTGTTGTAATTGCTCAGAGTTTTTTGTAAAAGCCCGGCTTCTTTTATTCTGTCAGTTATTTTGACAATTACTATATTTAATTCTTTTTTCATAATTTAATAATATAAATCGCGTTCACCTAATTTTAATTTCTCAATTTTTTCTTTAATAGAAATTACAAGTTTGGGGTCTTCCATTCTTGCAAGTTCTTTATCAATTTGTTTCCAGCCTTTTTCTTTAACCTCATCATTAGCATAATCTAATAAATATTCTGTTAAAGTTAAAATTGCATTTGGAGTACAAAAGCGTTTTATAAATCCCGGTACTGAAAATTCCATAAAATGCTCACCTGTACGTCCTAATCTGTAGCAAGCAGTACAAAATGAAGGAAGATAATCTTTTTCTAAAAGTTCGTCAATAATTTCGCTTAAAGATCTAGTGTCGTTAATTGCAAATTGTTCTTTATTCAAATCTTGTTCTTCGTTTTGCGAATTTGAGTAAGAACCTAGCTCTAATTTTGTACCACCATCAATTTGCGAAACACCAAAACGCATAACCTCATCTCTTACTTCAGCTGATTCGCGTGCTGTTAAAATCAAACCTGTATATGGAACTGCAAGTCGGAGGATGGCAATAAGTCTAACAAATTCTTCGTCTGAAACCAAATATTTTTCATCTATACATAATCCTGAAGCATCTTTTATTCTTGGAAATGAAATTGTGTGAGGACCGACATTATAGCATGCTTCAAAATGGTTAGTATGGCGAACCAAAGCTAAAACTTCAAAACGCCAATCATATAATCCAAATAAAGCACCAATTCCAACATCATCTAAACCCGCTTCTTGGGCTCTATCCAAAGATGTTAATCTGTAGTCATAATCACTTTTAGGACCAGAAACATGATATTTATGGTAAGTCTCTTTATGATAAGTTTCTTGAAAAACTTGATAAGTTCCTATTCCTGATCGCTGAACTGTTCTAAAACCTTCAATATCAAGCGGAGCTGCATTTATATTTACACGTCTGATTTCGCCTCTACCTTTTTTAACGCTATAAGCCAAACGCACAGTATGTGCAATATATTCAGGATTATAAGAATCGTGTTCGCCATAAACTAAAATTAAACGCTTTTGTCCATTGTCTTCTAAAGCTTCAATTTCTTTTATAATCTCTTGGTCGTTTAAAGTTTTCCTGTTTGCATCTTTGTTTGAAGCTCTAAAACCACAATAAAGGCAATTGTTTTTACATTTATTTCCGACATAAAGTGGAGCAAAAAGTACAATACGGTTTCCATAAATTTTTTCTTTCAGTTCACGGGCACCGTCTTTTATAGCTTGAATTAATTCAGGAGAATCTGCATTTATTAAAATTGCTGTTTCTCTAAGATTTAATCTGTTTTTATTTAAAGATTTTTCTATTACTGCTAATACGTCTTCTTTTGAAGGATTTTTTGTTTCTTTTAAATAGCCTTCAATTTCATCATTATCAATAAAAGACTTCATTCTTTCATCTTTTATTTGGTATTTTTCCGGTACAAATTTCATTTTATTATTTTTTAAATCATTTTAACTATATGTGTATTTTATTTTTTAAGTTTTGAATTTTACATAGCATTATTATTTTAGAATATTTTTAAATTAGACCTTAATAATTAAATTTTAACAAAATTACAAATAAAAAGTTTAATTTTAGCCAAAAAAATAATGTTAAAGAGTATAAATCTAATTTAATTATATTATGAGTATTATTGGAACTAAAACGGAACAAAATTTGTTAAAATCATTTGCGGGTGAATCTCAAGCTCGCGGACGTTACACAATGTTTGCAAAAGCAGCTCAAAAAGAAGGTTTTGAGCAAATTGCAGGAATTTTTATGGAAACTGCTGAGCAAGAGTTTCAGCATGCTAAAACTTTTTTTAATTATTTAGAATCCGGCGAAAATCTTGAAATTACAGCAATGTACCCTGCCGGAAAAGTTGGTACAACTGCCGAAAACCTTAAAGCTGCAGCAATGGGCGAAAATGAAGAATGGGAAGAATTATATCCCGAATTTGCTAAAATTGCCGAAGAAGAAGGATTTAAAAATATTGCCGTTTCTTTTAAAATGATTGCAAAAGTAGAAGCTGAGCACGAAAAACGCTTCCTTAAACTTTTAGAAAATTTAGAAAATAATCAAGTTTTTGAAAAACAAGAAGAAGTAGAATGGATGTGTCGTAAATGTGGATATGTGCATAAAGGCAAAAAAGCTCCTAAGGCATGCCCAGCTTGTAAACACCCAGAATCTTATTTCGAAATTCACGCATTGAATTATTAGAAAATAAAAAAACCGATTTAAATAAATAAATCGGTTTTTTTTATTTATTCACTTGCTTTATCGTTTTCCGTATTTTCAGCAGCTTTGTCTATTTCTTCACTTTCAGTTTTAATATTTTCCTTTACGAGTATCTTATGCTCAATTAAGCTATTATACCAGTTTGTGAGTTTTTTAATGTCAGAAATATAAACTCTATCTTTGTCATAATCCGGAAGTACAGACTCCAACATTTGAGAAAGATCAGTATTTGAAACTTTGCCTTGTAAAATAGTTTCACCATTAAATTTTTCAAACATTTTAACAAAAACATCACGCAAGGAAATGTCTTCATCATTTGTATAAATAGCAACATCTGAAAGTGTACTAATTCTTGCGCTAGCAAAAGCAGGCATGCGTTTACCTGTGTTTAACGATTCTACAATAACGCTATTACTAGCCTTAGAAATTAATTTAAAAAGACCCTGTTGGCCCGAAATTGATAATATTCCATCTAAAAACATAAATTCAAAATTTAAAAATACAAAAATAGTATTTGTATTTAATTACAAAAATTTATTTTTAAATAATGCAATTATAATGCCGAAGATTTTTAGATAATAATTAAGTTTTATTGTTTGTGTATGAATTTATTTTTTATTTAATAAAAAAAACCGTTTGTGTTGGCAAACGGTTTTATATCCCAGTAAATTTTCAATATTATTTTAGTTTTTTACAAACAGCTTCAAAAGCTTTAGGGTGGTTCATTGCTAAATCAGCTAAAACCTTTCTGTTAAGCTCGATATTGTTTGCATGAATTTTACCCATAAATTGAGAATAACTCATTCCATTGAGGCGAGCACCTGCATTAATACGCTGTATCCATAATGCTCTAAAATTTCTCTTTTTAGTTTTTCTATCTCTGTAAGCATAAGTAAGTCCTTTCTCGTAAGCATTTTTTGCTACTGTCCAAACATTACTTCTTGCTCCAAAATAACCTTTTGTTTGCTTTAGAACTCTTCTTCTTTTGTTTCTAGCAGCAACTACATTTACACTTCTTGGCATAATTTTAATTTTTGCGAATGTATAGCGTTCTTTTTACAGAATCTTCCGGCTATAACACTCTGATTAATACTAATTTAAAATTTACTTCATTCCCAAACACAACAATATGTTTTTTCTATCAGTATCTGCTACTGTTGTTGTGTGAGTTAATGCTCTTTTACGTTTTGTTGCTTTTTTTGTCAAAATATGACTTTTATAAGCATGTTTTCTTTTAATTTTACCTGTACCGGTTAAAGAAAATCTTTTCTTAGCTCCGGATTTTGTCTTCATTTTTGGCATCGCTTCAAATTTTTTTAATTAAGTTATTATTTTTTTTTACTGGGTTTCGGTGAAAGTAGAATTTGCATTCTTTTTCCTTCAAGTTTAGGCAATTGATCAACCTTAGCGTACTCTTCTAAGTCTTGGGCTAATTTTAATAATAAAATTTCGCCTTGTTCTTTATATAATATAGAACGACCTTTAAAAAATACAAATGCCCTAACTTTATTTCCTTCTTCCAAGAATTTTTGAGCATGTTTAAGTTTAAAACTGTAATCATGTTCGTCTGTATTTGGACCAAAACGAATATCTTTAATAGTTACTTTTACAGCCTTACTTTGCATTTCTTTCTGTCTCTTTTTTTGTTGGTACAAAAACTTTTGATAGTCAATGATTTTACATACGGGTGGCTCTGCATTTGGCGATATTTCTACCAAATCTAAGTCTAAATTATCAGCTAATTCCAAAGCCTCGCGTAAACTCACTATACCTTGTTTATCAATGTTGTCGCCAACTAAACGAACAAATGGAGCACGTATATATTTATTAATTTTATGCTCATCTTGTTTTTTGTTCCTCGAAAAATTTCTTCTTTTTTCTATAACTTAAACCTCCTCTTTTAATTATTAAAATATTCTTGTATTTCTTTATTTATTAATTCGGCAAAGTTTTCAGGACTCATTATACCTAAATCGCCTTGCCCTTGTTTTCTTACTGATACAGTATTGCTTTCGACTTCTTTTTCTCCAACAATCAAAAGATATGGAATACGTTTTAACTCGTTATCCCGTATTTTTCGTCCAATCTTTTCGTTTCTGTCATCAATTTCGCCGCGAATATCGTATTTTTTTAGCAATTCTAAAACTTTTTTTGAATAATTATTAAATTTTTCGCTAATTGGCAGTAAAACTATTTGTTGAGGACTAAGCCATAATGGGAATTTTCCTGCTGTATGTTCAATTAAAACTGCTACAAATCTTTCCATAGATCCAAAAATAGCTCTATGAATCATAATCGGGCGGTGCATTTCATTATCAGAGCCTTTGTATTCTAATTCAAACCTTTCAGGTAAATTATAATCAACTTGAATAGTACCTAATTGCCAAGTCCTACCCAAAGCATCTTTTACCATAAAGTCTAATTTTGGTCCGTAAAAAGCTGCTTCGCCAAGTTCTATTTTTGGTTTTAAGCCCATTTCTTCGGCAGCTTCTTGTATTGCCTGTTCTGCTTTATCCCAATTTTCATCGCTACCAATATATTTGGTTTTGTCTTTCGGGTCGCGTAAAGAAATTTGGGCTTTATATTCAGTAAAGTTTAAAGACTTAAACACATACATTACAAGTTCTATGATTTTTTTAAATTCATCTTTTACTTGGTCGGGACGACAAAATACATGTGCGTCATCTTGTGTAAAAGAACGAACTCGGGTTAGCCCGTGAAGTTCACCATGCTGTTCGTAACGATAAACAGTTCCAAACTCGGCCATTCTATAAGGCAAATCACGATATGAATATTGACGGGCTTTAAAAATTTCAACATGATGAGGGCAATTCATAGGTTTTAGCATAAATGCCTCGCCTTCAGCAGGAGTTTGAATAGCTTGAAAAGAGTCTTTACCATATTTTTCGTAATGTCCCGAAGTTTTATATAAATCAATATGACCAATATGTGGAGTCTTAACCATTTCGTAATTACGTTTTTTAAGCTCTTCGGTCAACCAAGATTCTAAAAGGTCTCTAAGCATTGTGCCTTTAGGCAACCAAAGTGCCATTCCCATTCCAACTTTTTGTGAAAAATGGAAAAGCTCTAATTCTTTACCTATTTTACGATGATCACGCTTTTTAGCTTCTTCTAACATCAATAAATATTCTTGCAACATTTTTTGCTTTGGAAAGCTAATTGCATAAACTCGTGTAAGTTGTTTGCGTGTTTCGTCTCCTCGCCAATATGCACCGGCTAAAGAAAGAACTTGAATAGCCTTTATATAACCTGTGCTTGGTAAATGAGGACCACGACATAAATCTGTAAAATTTCCTTGTTGATAAAAACTTATGGTTCCGTCTTCTAATTCTGAAATTAATTCTGTTTTGTAATTATCGCCTTTTTTCTCAAAAGTAGATATTGCTTCTGCTTTTGACACTTCTTTGCGTACAACAGGATTGTTTTGTTGGCATAGCTCAAGCATTTTTTTATTTATAGCAGGAAAATCATTTTCTGAAAGAGTTTTTCCCTCTGCTAATTCAATATCATAATAAAATCCATTTTCTATGGCTGGACCAATTCCGAATTTTGTACCAGGAAATAAAGCTTCAATAGCTTCGGCTAAAATATGTGCAGAAGTATGCCAAAATGCATGCTTTCCTTCATCGTCTTCAAATTTATGCAAAATAATATTTGCATCTTCATATATTGGACGGGTCAAATCGCTTAATTCGTCATTTATGCTAATAGCCAAAACCTCCTTTGCTAATCGTGGACTTATATCTTCCGCAATTTGCAAGCCAGTTACGCTTTTTTCAAACTCTCTGACCGAACCGTCCGGTAATGTAATCTTAATCATTAAAAAAAATTTTGGCAAAAATAATCAATTTTAACATATAATTAGCAAGTTTGTGCAAAAAAAATTGATTTTGAAAAATATTCTAAAAATTTTTCTATTTTATAATTTAGTCTTACTTTTGAAAACTTTAAAATAAAATTTACATATTATGAAAAAGACTTTACTAATTTTTGTCGGTTTGTTTGTATTTATAGGTTTTTCTAATTTCGCTTTTGCACAAAAAGAAGAAGAAAAAAAAGAAAAACTTTTTGGTGTTAAATTCAGCGGTTATGTAAAAAATGATTTTTATTACGACACAAGAGAAGTGGAAGGTGGGAGAGAAGGACATTTGTTATTTTGGCCAAAAGCAGCTAATTATGATATAGAAGGAAATGATATTAATGCTCATGGAAGTTTTCATTTTTTGGCAATACAAACAAGGCTGACAGGCAATATAACCGGACCTGATGCCTTAGGAGCAAAAACTTCTGCAATGTTTGAAGGCGAGTTTTTTGGACATAGCGACCCAGACATTAATGGTTTTAGATTACGCCACGCTTTGGTTAAACTTAATTGGGAAAAATCAGAACTTTTAACCGGGCAAACTTGGCATCCAATGTTTATTTTAGAGAATTTTCCAGGAACTGTTTCTTTTAATACAGGTTTAGGTTTTCAGCCTTTTTCAAGAAATCCACAAATTAAATATACTTTTAAAACTGAAAATTTTAAACTCGCAGCAACAGTTTTTAGCGAAAGAGATTTTCAATCAAGAAATATTTTTGGGTTTCCTTCTAGTGATTATATTAGAAATTCTAAAATTCCGGCACTAAACTTACAGTTTAATTATGGCCTGACAAATAATGAAGCTCAAACTGCGTTTAATACAGGATTTGCTGTTAATTTCAAAACTATTAGACCTAGCTTAACAACAAATTTAGGATATATTACTAATGAAACTCTTTCTTCATTATCGGCTCAGGTTTATATTATGAGAAAATTTAAACCGCTTAGCGTAAAATTTGCAACTTTATATACTGAAAATGCAAACGAAATGTTTATTCCAAGTGGTTTTGCTCACTACGAGATATTAAATTTGACAAAAGGAGAATTTTCTTATTTACCCACAAGAAACGCAATTGCTTGGCTTGATATTTCAACAACAGGAAAAACTTGGCAATTTGGATTATTTGGCGGATATAATAAAAATTTGGGAACGCTTAAAGATGTTATAAGTACTCCGGGTGGCTTAGGAATCAATATAGAGCATTTATATAGGCTTTCGCCAAGAGTATTTTACTTTAATGGTAAATTACAAGTTGGTGCAGAACTTGAATATACTGTGGCTGCATACGGAGACGGAACATTTACTGCTAATGCAATTCCTAAAAATGCAGAAGAAGTGGCTAATTTAAGAATTATTCTTGGAGTGTTTTATCATTTTTAAAATAAAAATTTTGCAGGATTAAATTTTAGAAACATATTCTATTTTTATTTGTTTATTGTTTTGGAAAAAGACTAATTTTTATGGAAGATAGAAAATTTAATCCTGCAAAAAAAATAAGTTTAAACGATCCTAATCGTTTAAAAAATATTGTACCTGAAAAAATTGTGGAAATTTTGGGTAATAATATTTCCGGCAATCTTGTTGATTATGGTTCCGGAACTGCTTATATTACATCGTATATTGCTGATTTGTTGCCTGAAACCAGAATTTTTGCACTAGATATAGAAGAAGAAATGACAAATTATGTTTTTAATAATTTAATTAACGAAAATATTTTTCCATTAACAATTCAAGACAATGAAATTCCATTTGTTAAAGACGACTTAGAAGCGGTTTGGAGTATAGCTGTTTATCACGAAATGAAAAATCCACAAATTTGGCTTAGAAATGTTAATAATAGTTTGAAAAAAGGTGGAAAAGTATTAATTATAGATTGGTCGCCAGAGCAAAACCCCGAAATTAAGGCAGGTCCACCAATTCATCATAGAGTAAATCCTGAAATAATTATAAAAAACTTAAAATCTGCCGGTTTTGAAAATATAGAAACACATCAAGGATTTAAAAACCATTTTGCAATTAGCGCAATTAAAAACTAAACTGTCTTGTCCTATTAAGTATGTTAAGAAGAGTATTTAGTTGTTAGTATTTAGTATTTAGTTGTTAGTGGTTAGTGGGCGAAATGCAAGAAGCACTTTCGACTTTACAGCCTTTCCACTTTACAGACTTTCGACTTTTTTTTTGAGCACAGCGAAATGCGAGAAGCAAAAATTCGTGTAAATTCGTGCAATTCGTGGTTGTTTTTCTTCGAGTTTTGAGCGAAGCGAAAAACGAGAAGCCCTTTCGACTTTCGACTTTCGACTTTCGACTTTTTTTTTGAGCGTAGCGAAATGCGAGAAGCAAAAATTC
>JALOAQ010000183.1 GCA_023228725.1 Bacteroidales bacterium
AAATTTTGAGTCAACATAATTTTGAAATTTATAATCATATCTATCTAAATGATCTGGTGTAATATTTAGTAAAACAGATAATTCAGATTTAAACTCGAACATTGTGTCTAATTGAAAACTGCTCAATTCAATTACATAATAATCAAAATTTTCAATAGCCACTTGATATGCAAAACTTTTTCCAACATTTCCTGCTAACCCAACGTTTAAACCCGCTTTTTGTAAAATATGATAAATCAACATTGCGGTAGTTGTTTTACCGTTACTTCCTGTTATGCATATTTTTATCGCTTCTGTATATCTAGCTGCAAATTCAATTTCAGAAATTATTGGAATTTCCAAGCTTTTAATTTTCTCAATTATTGGAATATTATCAGGAATTCCCGGACTTTTTATAATTTCTGAAGCTGATAAAATTATATTTTCGCTATGTTTGTTTTCTTCAAAATTTACATTGTATTGCTTTAACAAAGTTTTATATTTATCTTCTATATTTCCCTTATCTGATACAAATACTTCGTAGCCTTTAATTGCTGCTAAAATTGCTGCTCCGGTACCGCTTTCGCCTGCTCCTAATATTACTATTTGTTTTTCCATTTTACCTTAATTTTAGTGTTATAATTGATATTACTGCAAGCAATAATGAAATTATCCAAAATCTGGCAACAATTTTAGCTTCGGGAAATCCCTTTTTCTGGTAATGATGATGAAGTGGTGCCATTAAAAATATTCTCTTTCCTTCTCCATACCTTTTTTTAGTATATTTAAAATATGAAACTTGTAGCATAACCGACAAACTCTCGGCAAGAAAAACTCCACACAAAATAGGAATTAATAATTCTTTTTTAATAATTATTGCAAAAACAGCTATTATGCCTCCAATTGTTAAACTACCGGTATCGCCCATAAATATTTGTGCAGGAAAAGAATTATACCATAAAAAACCTATTGCAGCACCAATAAAAGATGCCATAAAAATAACCAACTCACCCGTGTTTGGAATGTATAAAATATGCAAATACTCTGCAGCAATTCTGTTACCGGAAACATAAGCCAAAATTCCTAATGTAACTCCAATTATTGCAGACGAACCTGTTGCCAAACCGTCTAATCCATCTGTAAGGTTGGCTCCATTTGATACAGCCGTTACAATTATTATTATGGCAATTACAAAAACAATCCAAGCAAATTTTTCTGCATTATCACCTAAAAACCAAACTATTTTAGCATAGTCAAATTCATTGTTTTTTAAAAAAGGTATGGTGGTTTTTGTAGATTTAACATCCACGTACTCAATAAACTCAGTACAGTTTGGATTGTCAACAACCTCAACTATTTCTTGATTTGTTCCTTCGCAAACTTGTGTTCTTATCACAACATCATCTGAAAAATATAAAATGCCACCAACTATAAAGCCTAAGCCAATTTGACCAATAATTTTAAATTTTCCTTTTAAGCCATCTTTGTTCTTCTTTTTAATTTTTAAATAATCATCTAAAAACCCAATGCTACCAAGCCATATAGTTGTTATAAGCATTAATAAAACATAGATATTGTCAAATTTGGCAAATAATAATGTTGGAATAATTATTGCTGCTATTATTATAAGTCCTCCCATTGTGGGTGTTCCTTTTTTCTTCATTTGCTCTTCTAAACCCAGGTCCCGAATTTCTTCGCCTATTTGGTGTTTTTGTAAAATTCTAATTATTTTTTTTCCAAAAAATATACTTACAATCAATGATGTTATCATTGCCATTGCCGCTCTAAAAGTAATGTATTCAAAAACCCCAGCTCCTGGAAGATTTAGTTCGTTAAAAAAATTAAATAGATAATACAGCATAATTATAAAATGTTAAAAATTTCGCTTAATACTTCTTTATCATCAAAATGATATTTAATTCCCTCTATTTCTTGGTAGTTTTCATGTCCTTTTCCAGCAACAAGAATAATATCTCCTTGATTTGCTAAGAATACGGCAGTTTTTATGGCTTCTTTTCTATCTTTAATTTTTAAGGTTTTTTTCTCTTGAATTATATTTATTCCTTGATACATATCTTTTAGTATCTCTTCAGCATTTTCAAAACGTGGATTATCTGATGTTAGAATTAGCTTATCGCTATATTCTGCTGCAATTGCAGCCATTTCAGGACGTTTTGTTTTATCTCTATTTCCGCCTGCACCCACAACAGTAATTATTTTTCCCTCAGCAGTATTTATTTCTTTTATTGTTGTCAATACGTTTTTTAGTGCATCAGGCGTATGAGCATAATCAATAATTGCTGTTATGCCTGTTTTAGAATATAATGTTTCAAATCTTCCAACAACTGGTTCTAAAGCCGAAATCCCTTTTAAAATCTCATCTTTTTTAAAGCCTAATTCAATTGCTGTGGCATATATTGATAAAATATTAGAAACATTAAATTTTCCTATATAATTTGTCCAAACTTCTGTGTTATCAATTTGCAATAACATACCATTAAAATGACTTTCTAATATTTGGGCTTTGTAATCGGCAACAGATTTAATGGCATATGATATTTTTTTTGCTTTGGAATTTTGTAGCATTATTTGTCCATTTTTATCATCATTATTTGTTATCGCAAATGCATTTGGTCTTAACGATGTGAAAAAATCTTGCTTGGCTTTTAAATATTCTTTAAAAGTTTTATGAAAATCCAAATGTTCGTGTGTTAGATTTGTGAAAATTCCTCCAACAAACTCAAGCCCTGCGATTCTGTTTTGAACAATAGCATGAGAACTAACTTCCATAAAACAGTAGTCGCAACCAATATCTACCATTTCAGACAGATATTTATTTAATCTTAATTGATCAGGTGTTGTATGAGTAGCTTCTATTTTTTTATTATCAATAATTACTTGTATTGTTGAAATTAAACCAACTTTATAACCCAAGTTTTTTGTTAAATTAAATAAGCTTGTGGCAATTG
>JALOAQ010000063.1 GCA_023228725.1 Bacteroidales bacterium
AGAAAAAGCCAATCCTGGTTTATTTGATGCGGCAGGAGAAAGCGAATATATCCGAAGAGATGGCGTTTCTGATTTTATTTTGGAACGTGCAAAGAAAATCTATGGTAAAAATGTGAGCAAAGAAGATATTTTTTATTATGTATATGGTTTTCTGCACAGTGAGGATTATAGAAGGACTTTTGCCAATGATTTAAAAAAGATGTTGCCACGTTTGCCATTGGTAGATGATGTGCGAGATTTTTGGAAATTTAGCAATGCAGGTCGAAAATTAGCAGATTTACATCTTTATTATGAAGATTTACCAGCTTATGAAGGTGTTGAACTAAGTGGAGATTCTCAAGAGGATTTTCAGTTAAATCCAGATTTATATAAAGTACAAAAAATGCGTTTTCCAAAGAAAGACCAAAAAGATAAAATAATTTACAATAGTAAAATAGTGTTGAGTAATATTCCTGAAAAAGCTTATGAATATATAGTCAATGGAAAATCTGCTATTGAGTGGATAATGGAGCGTTATCAAGTTAGCACCGACAAAAAAAGTGGAATTACAAATGACCCAAACGATTGGGCAAAAGAACAGGATAAACCAAGATATATTTTAGATTTATTATTAAGTATTATCAATTTAAGTATGCAAACTGTGGATATTGTGGCGGGTTTACCAAAAATAGAATTCGAAGAAATAAAAGAGGAAAATGTTTTATAGAAGAAAAATAATACCGGAATTAATAGAATTATTAGGTGGAAAAGTAAAGATTTTTTGCAAAATAGCAAAAATCCCGTCAAAATAAGCATAATATTCAACAAATTTAGTACATTAAGAAGAGTTGTTAGTGCTTAGTATTTAGTTGTTAGTGGGCGAAATGCGAGAAGCTCATTTCGACTTTACAGACTATCGACTTTACAGACTTTCAACTTTACAGACTTTCAACTTTTTTTGAGCGTAGCGAAAAACGAAGAAGCCAAAATTAGTGTAAATTAGTGCAATTAGTGGTTGTCATCTTCGAGTTTTGAGCGTAGCGAAATGCGAGAAGCTCATTTCGACTTTACAGACTTTCGACTTTACAGACTTTCAACTTTACAGACTTTCAACTTTACAGACTTTCGACTTTTAACTTATTATAGCTTGGACAGTTTTGGATTATATTGGTTCATTTTTAATTGTTTTTTATTTAATTTTTACTCAAAGATCTAATAAAGTCTCTTCCTTTCTGTGTTAAAAAGTATTGTTGTTTACTACTTGTTGGCTTTTCTGGAATTGTTAGTTCAATAAATCCACGTAGAATTGCTGGCTGAAGGTAATTATATAAAAAAGTTGGACGATGTTTAATATTGACAGCTTTCATAAGTTCATTACGATTATAATTTCTTTCTTTCATTACAGAAATCAAACTCAATACCTGTTCGGTAACCTGTTCGGTATCTTGTTCGGTATCTTGTTCGGTATCTTGTTCGGTATCTTGTTCTGTATTTGGTTGGCTAAGCACCTTACCTGAAGGCAAGACCACTCGCAAAAAATTCTCCGAAAAATGAAAACATTCTTTATCGTAAGTTTCCAAAATTCTGGGTATTCCTGAACCTAATTGTTCTACCAAATCCAAATCTTTAAAAATACGCATCAACTCTTTGTTTCTGAGTATGGTAAATCCTAAGAAAAACTCTTCTTCAGATAATCCTTGCGGTAAACTACCATAAGAAGTGATTTCTAATCTATCGTCAAATATTTCAAATTTTGGAGCAACTTCCCGTGTATAATCATTATGAACAAAAGCATTGATTACCGTTTCTCTTAGAGCTATTGCATTCCATAATCGTTATTCTTTTCCGTTGTGGGAAATTTTTGTTATTTTGATTATTGACCTGCATTTTACCAAATATAAACCTATCAAATAATAAGTGCAATTTAATACAAAAATACATTTTAAGTGTTAAAAAATAAAATTTATTCTATTAAGCTTAAAATTAATATAGTTTGTAATAGTTTTTACACCAATTACACTAGCCCCAACACAATATGCAAATAAACAAAAATAAGAATAAAGAAAAGTTGAAATTGAATATTTACTTTTTAGCTTGCATTCGATATGTTTGTTTTCAGTGGGTTTCATTTTTTAGAAATTAAATTTTTAATATCTTGCTCCAACTCTTTAAAACTTTCTTCTTTTATCAATTCCTTTTGAGTTATGCGGTATTTCTCAAGTTCTTGTAATTCGTTGAAATAATTCATCGAGTTGCCCGACTTAAAACGGTCGTCATTCAGTGTGAAGCCTTTGATGATGTATTCTTTGAGCCGTTGCGTAGCCCAAATTCGGAATTGCGTTCCTTGCAATGATTTTACACGATAACCAACAGAGATGATAAGGTCAAGATTGTAATAATTTACATCATAATTTTTACCATCACTTGCAGTTGTTCGGAATTTCCGAACAACTGAAATTTCATTCAGTTCCCCCTCTTCAAAAACATGCTTTATATGCTCACTTATAGTAGCCTTTGACTTTTTAAATAGTTCACAAATTTGGGCTTGCGTAAGCCAAACAGTTTCGTCTTCTATACGCACATCTATTTTGATGTTGCCGTCAGGATTTTGGTAGATAATAATGTCACTGGTCATAATTTAAAAATCATTTTTGCTTGTATTCGATATGTTTGTTTTTGCTGAATTTCATGTTTTAAAAAATTTATCGTCTGCCCATTTTGCAGGGTTGTTTTTAATATAATTGGAAATACGTTGATATGCCTGTTCGTTACGTATGATATTATCCCAAAAACTGCGTTGCCATAATTTTTCAACCATTTTACCGGCATCATTCAATATCATTTTCCCATTTATTATTTGACCAAATGGCATCATCCCCGGATTTTTTAAACTATCAATGCATATCGTAATAAAATACAATCCTGCCTGCGAATAATCGTAATTTTTTAATCGCATTCTTTTCCGTTGTGGGAAATTTTTGTTATTTTGATTATGTTGGTTCATTTTTATATGTTTTTTTATATTATCATTCGTGTTAAAAACAAGTCTTTTAATTCTTCGAGTTTTTGGTTTTCTAAATTACAAGTCAATTTGGAATAAATATTTTTGAATACTCAAGCCCATCAACGGCAAATCTTCATTTTCCGTATTCCTTACATCAACTCTTTGGATAAAATCGCCTAATCGCCTGCCTGTGCGTTGTTGGCAGACAGGTTTGTAGTTATTTTTTTTCATGCTCCTTTTTTATTATTTCTTCCAAATATCTTAAATCTTCTAAGTCAGCCTCCTTAGCTTCAATGCTTTTACGTCTTTGGTCAAATTGCTCATAAACTTCATAAGCTTTCAATTTCATTTCTTCATTTGATATTTTACCTAAATTTTGGAGTACTTGCTTTTCGTTAAACTCCAATAGTTTATCAACGTTATTTCTCCAATAATCTAATGTTAAATCCTTGCGATCTTTTACCCTTAATTCCGCAGATTCTAAAAAGATAAGGGTTAATCTGTTTAAAATATCTATTTCTTCTTCGTTCAAATAATTTTTAGCGGTCAAAATATCTTGTTTACGTACAACTTTCCCTTTCCAAGAAGTGAGTGCCATATTGGGTTTTGTTGCATCGGCTCTATTAACAATAATCTCGGCAACTGTTTGAAGCGTTACAGCATACAGCAATTTATTTTGTGTTTCTGCAAAAAACATTTGTGTGGCTTTATCACTTGCATCATAATCACTACTCAAAGAAAGTAAATCACGAACTTTTTGGTAAAACCTCTTTTCAGAAGCTCGTATATCACGGATTCTTTCTAAAAGTTCATCATAATAATCTGGTCTGCCGTCTGGATTTTTTAATCTCTCATCATCCATTACAAATCCTTTGACAATAAATTCTTTTAGATTATTATTTGCCCAAATCCTAAATTGCGTTCCTCGCTTACTTCTTACCCTAAAACCAATGGCTAAAACCATATCAAGACTATAAAAAGTAACTGTATAATTTTTACCATCCGAGGCAGTTGTAAAGTAATTCTTTACAACTGAATTCTCTTCTAACTCTCTGTCCTCCAACACACTCTTAATATGTTGACCTATGTTTTGCTTAGAGGTGTTAAAAAGTTCAGCCAACTGATTCTGATTCATCCATATATTGCCATCTCTCGCCATTAAAGTTAGTTTGGCTTTGCCGTCGTCGGTTTGATAAATGATTATTTCCGAATTATTTTCCATAGTCTTATAATTTATAGCCTAAGTTTGAAAAAACTTATTCTCATTTTCTTTGATATTGCATATAGCTAAAAATGTTAAAGCCGCCATTTCGTTGTATTGTGCTGGTGGCAATCCTAAGGCTCTTAATATCTCTTGTGCTTCTTTTATTTTATTCATATTAGTTCAGTATTACTTCTAATTCAAATAGTTCTTTCACAATGTTGTTTACATTATTCATTGAATAATCATTGGATAGAATGATTTTATTGCCTATTTCTTTTATATTGTTTAATGGTGGAAACCTCATTTCTCTTAATTCTGTTGCACTCACATTAACGTTACCATTAAAGATTTGAAAGTAAGTGTCAAACAATTCACTATTAAGCAAAGCACAAAGTCCAACTACTTCACCTCTGTCTAAATGCCCATCCTTCCTATATATGTAATTTACTTTGTTTTCAACTCCAATATAATCTGATTTTACATAGTTACAGAAATAAGGTGCTGCGATTAATCTGCTCTTATCGTCTTTAGTGCTAAATCGTCTTAAAAAAATGTAGTTCTTGTTAGGAATTAGCAAGGATTTTGAATTGCTTTCTATTCTAATATATTGCCCTTTTTTTGTAAGTTTTTTTGGTCATTCCAAAACCATTTTATTTACGTTTTGCAACCAAAATAATGGAGATAAAAAGACTGTTTCGTTTTCGTAATTATTTTGAATAAAATCCAACGCCCGAAACGAAACAACAGGGCCCGTGGAAATTTTTATGTTAAAATCGGCTAGAACATTTTTCCAAGAAGATATTAAACTCAAAACATTTTCTTCTTTGTCACTCGTAGGCAAATGTAAAATTTTATGCATTGAGTTTAAGTCGATGAGTTTCGAAACATTGAAATATTTAATTGATGGTTCAAAAATATCTTTAATACCAGTACTTGAGGATATATACACTTTCTTGTTTAGGTTTATTTCTTCTCTGATTGCTTTAATTACAACTGTTTCTTGTAACACACTATCACGGTTGAATGTGTCTTTTCGAGAATTGAATAAATGTATCTTGTCAATCTGTACTGTATTGAAAAACATTTCTCTGAATGCTCTGAAGTAATTTCCAGAAGCAAAACTTCTTGGTGTAATAAAAATTAATTCGCCATTTTCCGAAAGTAGTTTGGCTGCAATTCCCATAAAAATTGAATAAATATTTGGCTGTCCGCTAACTAACTCTTGTGAGGCAATTACTCTTTTATCATTTTTCGAAAGTTTGAAGTAAGGAGGATTTGAAATGATAATATCGAAATTTTTATTTATACTTTTTGTTTTTTTAAACAAATTTGGCTGTATGTTTTCTTTAAGAACAGGAGCGTTTTCCAAAACAAAATCAGTGGAGTGGAGTGTGTAGTTCAATTGTGTCCCTCTATTTAAAAGCCAATCTTTTAAATAGTCGAGCGTTTTTTTTGAATACGGAATTAACTCACTGTCTGTCTCATAAGCTACTAAGTCAATTGTTTCAATAGCCTTCTGTGATTCTATTAAATGCTCAACTAAAGCACAAGACAAAATAGACGTGCCACAACCAGGGTCTAAAATTTTGATTCTTGTTTTTGAAAGCTTGCAAAAGGAAGCTAGAAGTTTAGCGATTGGATTAGGCGTAAAAAATTGTCCGTTGATTTTCTTGTGTGAAGTTGTTACTTGTTGCGTGTAATAAATACCTAACCTGTCTGCAAAATCACTTGGCAGTTCTTGATTGAATGCTTGTATATTTATTGTTTTATTCATTTCGCAGTGTTTTGATATATGCTACTTTTTCTTCTGCTACTTTTAAAATATTTAAGTCTGCTTCTTCATCTATAATTTTGTATGCAATTTGGTCACTCAAAAATTCTTCAAGTAATTCCTTTTCGTTAACTTTAAAAAAGTCAGAGATATTTTTGATTAATTGTCTTGTCGCCCGTCTTTCATTGCGTTCAATTTTAGCAAGCAAAGAAGGGTCAATCTCAATATTTGTAGCAACTACTCTCAAAGTCATACCGGTAGCTTCTCTCAGCTGTCTGAGTTGCTCTCCAAATGTTGTATGTTTTTTTACGGTCGTCATTCAGAATAAATTTTGTCCAAATATATAAATTTTTTTAAAAATGGACATAAAAAGTCCACAAAAAGTTTTACAAATCCTTAATCTAATGTTTGCAAACTTCTATCCCAATCCTCTCGCAAAAACAAACCTGTCTTTATTATGTAAATCTTGGATTATTTTCACTTGTGTAAAGCCTGAGTTGTGGCAAATTTGAACAATATGAGGACCAAAAGCTTCGTTTATCTCGAAAAATAAAGCTCCTTTTGGTTTTAAATGAGTTTTGGCAAAACCTGCAATAGCTTGATAATAAATTAAAGGCTCATTATCAGAAACAAAAATAGCATTAGCCGGCTCAAATTCTGTAACATTTTTTAAAATTAAATCTTTTTCAGAATTTCTTACATAAGGTGGGTTGGAAACTATTAAATCAAAACTAATTTCATTAAAAAACTTGTCTTCTGTTGATAAAATATCATATTGATAAAAACATAAATTCACATTGTGATTTGTCGCATTTTTACTGCAAACATCCAAAGCCCCTGCTGAAATATCAATAACACTGACTTGAGAATCTTTTAAATTCTTTTTTAAACTAATGGCAATATTGCCCGAACCACAACCAATATCAAGGATTTCTAAGTTTTCTTCTGACTTATATAATTTTATAATTTCATCAATTAAAATTTCTGTTTCCTGACGTGGAATTAAAACTCTTTTATCAACAAAAAATTCATAACCATAAAAATAAGCCTTGTTTAAAACATATTGAACTGGCTCTCCAGCAAGTAATCTATCTTTTTTATTTTCAAGTTTTAATAATTCTTGCTTGCTTAATAAGTCGTTTTTCTTTAATAAATATTCAGTATTACTTAAATTTAAAATTTCTTTTATAAAAAACTCTGAAATTGATTTCTTTTCATTAAAATCGTAAAAATCTGGTAGTAAATTTTGAATTTCTAAGCCGTATTGTTTTATAGTTTTCATTTTTTTAAACTTTGGCATTATATTTGGTTATTTCTAATTGGTAACTTTTTGAAAATGTCTGAATTTCCTCCGATGTCTTAGCCCTAAGAAATTTCGGAGGTTTTTTTATCTAATCACTTCTATTTCTCCGTTTCTCAATACTCTAACAATATCCGAACTTCTTGCAGTGCTTAACTCATTTAAACGCAATGGAACAATATAATCTACAGCCATTTTTATTTCATTTGAAATATCGAAATAGCCAAGAGGAGGATTTTCTCCTGCAAGATTTGCTGAAGTAGAAACTATTGGTCGGTCTAAATTTTTAATTAAAGATTTACAAAATTCATCTTTTGTCAACCTAATTCCAATAGTATTATCACTTGCGATTAAATTTTTTGCAATTCCTCTAGCCTTTGGATAAATTATGGTTAATGGTCTTTGCGAAGCTTCAATTAATTTTAAAGCCATTGCCGGAATTTCATAAACATATTTTTCCAACATTTCAACACTGTCAACCAAAAGCAACATACTTTTTGATTTATCTCTATGTTTAATTGCGTAAATATTTTCAACAGCAAACTCATCTAAAGCATCGCAACCTATACCCCAAATAGTATCTGTGGGATATAAAATCACTCCACTTTTGTTTAGTACATTTACTGTTTCTGTTATTATTTTTTTCATAAATTTTGATAAACTCTATATAAATTTTCAAGCATATTTTCAAGCCTAAAATCGTTTGCCCTTGACTTTGCTTTTTCTTGCAATTCAAGTTTTAAATTTTCATTTTCCAATATATTTTTTATTGCTAAACCTATACTTTTTGTGTCGGAAACATCAACTTTTAAAGCCGCCTCAGCAGCAACTTCAGAACAAGCTCCCGTATTGGCAGTAATTACTGGATTTCCTGAGTTAAAAGCTTCTAAAATAGGAATGCCAAAACCTTCGTAAATTGAAGGATAAGCAAATATTTCGCAAATTTGATAAATTATTGGTAAATCTTCGTTGCTAACATTATCTAAAATATGTAATTTATGCGAAATATTATGTTCTTTGGACCAAGCAATAATTTTATTCAAATATTTAGTTTTTTTGCCCACTAAAACATAATTTATATCTAAATTAAAATCAAAAATAGCTTTTAATACTTGCAAGGCATTTTTTCTCTCTTCAATTGTACCAACAGTTAAAATATATTTTTGAGGAAGCTTGTATTTTTCCTTTACCCTTTCAAAATCTTTTTCCGAATATTTTTGCAAAAACACAGAATTACAAGATTGATAAACCACTTCAATTTTTTCAGGTTTAATTTTAAACTCTTCAATTATATCATTTTTTGTATTCTCGCTTGTAGCAATAATTTTATCAGCATTATTACAAGCAAATTGAAATTTTTTATAATAAATTTTTCTATCTATAAATTTATAAAGATGTGGTAATTTTAAAAATATTAAATCGTGAATTGTAACAATTTTTTTAGCCGAAGTTTTTGCAATATTTTTAGGAAGCTCGTTGCTTAGCCCGTGATAAATATCTGGTTTTATTTTATCAATATCATTAGCCATTTTAAAACTTCGCCAATATGATTTAAATATTTTAAGTTTTGCTTTTGGAAAAATAGTATTTTTCAGATATTTATTTTCCAATAAATCTGTTTGTGCATTTGGCGAAAACAAGTAATAAGTGTTATTGGGATAATACTCATGCAGTCCGCGAATAATATCGCGACTATAATTTCCCAAACCACTTTTGTTTGAAAAAGCTCGTTTTGCGTCAAAAGCTATTTTCATAATTTATTTTAAAATTTATTATACAGCTATATTATTTTCGCGTAAGGCATCATTTAGCGAAGTTTTTTTATCTGTAGATTCTTTACGTTTACCAATTATTAAAGCAACAGGCACATTAAATTCGCCTGCAGGAAATTTTTTCGGCATTGTTCCTGGAATTACTATTGACCTTTCAGGCACAAAAGCTTTATATTCCACAATTTCTTTAGAAGAAACATCTAAAATTTTTGTAGAAGCGGTAATTACTACATTTGCCCCTAAAACCACTTCATTTTCCAATCTAACTCCTTCAACCACAATACAACGAGAACCAATAAAGCAATTATCTCCAATAATTACTGGAGCAGCCTGTACCGGTTCTAAAACTCCGCCTATTCCAACTCCACCCGACAAATGCACATTTTTTCCAATTTGAGCACAAGAGCCAACAGTTGCCCAAGTATCTATCATAGTCCCCTCATCAACATAAGCACCAATATTTACATAAGACGGCATCATAATCACTCCCTTAGCCAAGTAGGAGCCATATCTTGCAATTGCGTGCGGAACAACTCTTACACCAAGTTTATCATAATCTTTTTTTAATGGAATTTTATCATGATATTCAAAAATACCAAGTTCTGTTTTTTCCATTTTTCTAATTTGAAAATACATTATTACAGCTTTTTTCACCCAATCATTTACTTTCCATTGCTCAGCACCAAGCTCAGCCACTCTTAGCTTTCCAGAATCAAGCAATTTAATTGTTTCATTTATAGCAAAAACAACTTCATTTTTTACTAATAATTCTCTATTCTCCCAAGCCTGATTAATAATATTTTCCAAATTCATAAATAAAATTTTACAAAAGCCAAAGTTAGTAAAATATTTTCAAAATTACGATTTGTAATTTATAAATTTAAGGCAAGATTTATGGCTTAGCTCACTTGCCCCAAATCGGAAAAATAGTATTAATTGTAGAGGTTTGGGGATGGGGGATATACATCCGCATTCTAATTAAACCAATAATTTTAATACTAATAAAATGTGAAAAATATGTTTTCGGTTTGGATTTTTCAGGTTTAGGCTTGTTTTTCGGTTTGGATTTTTCAGGTTTAATAGTTTTTTGCAGGTATTAAAACCAACAATCCACTTAAAATAAGAAACTTACACAATATTTTTAACTCTATTTATTTATCCTCTATCCTACAATCAAAAAAATATAATTTCTCATCTAAAAAAAAATAAGTATTTTTACAAACAAAATAAAACACAGATTTTTAATATGAATATTCTTATTTTAGGATCAGGTGGCAGAGAACATGCTTTAACATATAAAATATTAGAAAGCAAATTAGTAAAAAAAGTTTTTGTGGCACCTGGTAATGCCGGCACAGAGCAAATTGCAGAAAATGTCAATTTAAATCCTTTAAATTTTGAGGAAATTTCGGATTTTATTTTAAATAATAAGATTAATTTATTGGTTGTAGGTTCTGAAGATCCGCTTGTGGCAGGAATTACAAATTATCTTAAAAATATAGAAAATCACAAAAATTTAATGATTATTGGTCCTGATAAAGAAGGAGCAATGCTTGAAGGTTCAAAAGATTTTGCGAAAAGTTTTATGCAAAAGTATAATATCCCTACTGCTGCTTATTTTTCTGCAAATAAAAGCAATATAAACCAAGCAATAGATTTTTTAAAAAACCTAAAACCACCTTATGTTTTAAAAGCAGACGGATTAGCTGCTGGAAAAGGTGTTTTGATAATAAATGAGCTAAGCCAAGCAATTCGTGAATTGGAAAATATGCTAAACGGAAAATTTGGCAAAGCAAGTTCAAAAGTTGTTATAGAAGAATTTTTAGACGGAATTGAATGCTCTGTCTTCGTAATTACTGATGGAGAATCTTATGTGATTTTACCAGAAGCAAAAGATTATAAAAGAATTGGAGAGGCTGACACAGGCTTAAATACTGGTGGCATGGGAGCTGTTTCGCCAGTACCATTTTACACAAAAGAATTTGCCGAAAAGGTTGAAAATCAAATCATTATTCCAAGTATCAACGGAATTAAAAACGAAAATTTTGATTATTGCGGTTTTATTTTCTTTGGCTTAATGAATGTTGGTGGAAATCCTTATGTAATTGAATACAACGTAAGATTAGGCGATCCAGAAACCGAAGCCATATTACCAAGAATAAATTCAGACTTTTTAGAACTACTTGTTCAAGCTGCAAATAAAAATTTATCAAAAGTAAAAATTGAAATTTCAGAACAAACTGCAGTATGTGTAATTCTTGTTTCAGGAGGATATCCCGAAGATTATGAAAAAGGAAAAATAATTTCAGGAATAGATAAAATTGATGAAAGTATAGTATTTCATGCTGGCACAAAATTAAACCAAAGAGAAATTTTAAGCAATGGCGGTAGAGTGCTTGCAGTTACAAGTTTAGCTAATAATATTCAAGAAGCTGTTAATAAATCATATAAATCAATTGCAAAAATCAAGTTTGATAAAATGAATTTTCGTAAAGATATAGGTAAAGATTTACAATGATAAAATTATTCAAATCAAACAGAGCCATAAATTATCTAATAATTTTAGGTGTAATGCTTATTCTTTGGGCGTTTAAATTTATTTTTATGCCATCAGGAATTGAAAATTATGAAGTTTCAGGACTTTTTCAAATAAAATTTGGGCATAGATTAATTTATCAATATTTGAATACTTTTATTGGCTTTATAATTTACTTTTCATTTGTTGCTCTATTAATAAAAATAAATTCAGATTTACAAATTGTAGAAAATACTTACCAAGGTTTAGGGATAATATTTGCATTTTTAAGTGGAGCTTTCATAAATATACAAGAATATAATAATGTTTTAATTTCTAGTCTTTTAATTTTTATTTCTATACTAATAATATTTTATTCGATAAAAAAACATTTTGCCTTAGATAATGCTTTTAATTCAGGGCTTATTTTTTCGATTGCAATTATCTTTTTTCCAAAATCAATATTATTTTTCCCTTTACTAATTATTAGTATGTTTATTGTAAAACCAACTAATGGTCGCGAAATTATAAGCTTAATTATAGGAATTTTAACACCATTACTACTTTTTTATTCCTATTTTTGGCTTTTCGGCGATTTTGATTCAATAATATTAAAAACTAAACAAAGTTTTACTCAAAACTTTTCATTATCACGATATTCTTTTCATAATAAAATAGTTTTTATTCCATTAATTTTTATTAGCGTTTATGCAATATTATCCAAATATATATTAAATGTATCACAAAAGCTCAATACTAAAAAATTTCAAAATATAATTGTAATTTACTTGATTTATTCTCTCATTTTATTTCTAAGTCCTTTAATGCCGGATGAAATAATAGTTTCACTTTACCCTGCTATTGCCTTACTTTTAACAGAAATTATTATTAACTCTAAAAGTAAAACACTACAAATTATATTAATTATAGCTTTTATAGGCTTAATATTGTCTCACTTATTTCAAATTTATTTTTATTTCTCAATTTTTTAAAATAATTTTAGCATAATGACGTTAAATACAAAAAAACAGAAATTGAAGATATACAAGAAAAAGAAAAGGTGGAAATTATTATTGGTTTTATTTGCACTACTTATTGGTGGGATTTCAATATTTTTCACAAATACCTTAATGAAAAAACTTGCCTACGAGGAGCATAAAAAAATACAATTATGGGCAGAGGCTACACAGCAATTAATAAATATTTCGCCTGACCAAGATGTTAGTTTTTTATTTGAAGTTTTAAGAAATAATGAGACAATTCCTGTGATATTAGTTGATATGCAAGACAATATTATTTCTTATAGAAATATTGATTCAATAAAAATGCAGGACAATAATTTTGTTCAAAAAAAAATAAAAGAACTAAAAAACAATTCAAAAGAACATTTTATAATTAAAACCGAAGAGGGTGAAGATTTAAATAAAATTTATTATTCCGATTCAAGCTTATTAGTTCAGCTATACTATTACCCATATTTTCAGTTAGCCTTAGTATTTCTTTTTATTTTGGCATCTTATTTTGCATTTTCGGCAAGTAAACGAGCCGAGCAAGATCAAGTTTGGCTTGGTATGTCCAAAGAAACTGCACATCAACTTGGCACACCAATATCATCTTTAATGGCTTGGACAGAAATTTTAAAAGATCAAGTTAAAGATTCAGAAATAATAAATGAATTAGAAAAAGACACTAAACGTTTAGAAAAAATTGCTTTAAGATTTTCAAAAATTGGCTCAAGAGCTATACTTTCAAAAGTGAGTTTAAACGAAATTTTAAAGTCAACAATAACTTATATGAGTTCAAGGATTCCAAGTTCAATAAAAATAAATTTAATAAATTCTGCCCAAGATATTGATACAAAAATTGAAATTAACCAAGATTTATTTGAGTGGGTAATTGAAAATTTATGTAAAAATGCGGTTGATGCTATTGGTGAAAACGGCGAAGTTTTTATAAGTTACGAAGAAACTCAAAAAAATATTTATATTGACATTAGAGATACAGGCAAAGGTATTCCTAAATCAAAGCATAAAACAATATTTAATCCGGGTTACACTACTAAAGAAAGAGGCTGGGGACTTGGGTTATCACTAGTAAAGCGAATTATTGAACAATATCATCAAGGTAAAATATTTGTAAAAAATTCAGAATTAGGAAATGGCACAACTTTTAGGATAATATTAAAAAAATAAAAGCAAATTACTTAAAATTTTGGAAAATATTTAAAGATTTTATATTGAAATAAGTAAATTTCTGATCATTTATAAGAATTTTAATGCACTTAGTTTTGAATTGTTATTTTTTCTATTGTTATATAAAATAGTTTTTATAACTTTGCACGAAATTTTTTTCAAAAAGTGAAGTCTTTTGAACAATATATAGTGCATTTTAATGGCCTTGACAATAAGTCTTATGACTTTGATTTTGAGGTTTTTGATGATTTTTTTAAGAATTTTGAAAACAGTGAAATCAAAGGAGCAGAGCTTAAAGCACATTTAGTTTTAACAAAAAAAACAGACTCTTTAGAGTTGGAAATAAGTTTGTTAGGAAGTGTGAGCATTGTTTGTGACCGTTGTTTAGATGAATACAAAGAAGATATTGAGTTTAAAGATATAATTTATGTTGAATATGGTGATGAAACCAATTTTGACACTAACGAAGACTTTGTTTTATTAAAACGAGGCGAAAATTCAATCAATATATCTCAATTTATTTATGAGTTTGCACATTTTGGTTTACCTATAGTTCATTTTCATCCTGAGAATGAAAAAGGCGAATCCACTTGTAATGAAGAAATGTTAAAAATTTTAGAAAAATATAGCCTTGTTGAAGAAAAAGACGAGGAAAAGCTTGACCCTTGGTTAAGTCAACTAAGTGAAATAAAAAACAAAATGTTAAATAATTAAAATTAAAGAAAATGGCACATCCAAAGCGTAAAACATCAAAACAAAGAAAACGCAAACGTCGTACTCACTATAAAGCAAGTTTACCAACTCTTGCAAAATGTTCAAACTGTGGGGCTACGGTAGAATATCACCATGTATGTCCAGAATGTGGATATTACAGGGGCAGACTTGCAATCAGTCAAGAAGCTATAAACTAGCAATTAGTGAAAATTGGTATTGATATAATGGGTGGGGACTTCGCTCCCACTCAAAGTATAAAAGGCGCAATTCTTGCAAGAAAAGAATTAGAGAGCCAAGATGAATTATTTCTTTTTGGTCCTAAAGATTTTATTGCAAAAAGCTTAGTTGAGCATGCTTGTAAAGTTTCTGATTACCAAATTATTGATTGTTCTCAAGCAATTGAAATGAGCGAAGAGCCTGTTAAAGCATTTATCAACAAAACCGACTCAAGTATAGTAAAAGCTTTTTATTATTTACAAAATGGTTTAATTGACGGATTTGCTTCGGCGGGTAGTACAGGTGCTATGCTTGTTGGAGCTACAAAAGTTATTGGGCTGATTGATGGTGTATTAAGACCTTGTATTTCTTCATATTATCCCAATGATGAAGGGGAAAATAATTTAATTTTAGACGTAGGTATTAATTCTGATTCTAAGCCTGAGAACCTTGTTCAATTTGCTAAACTTGGAGATTTATTTGCTAAATATATTATGAATATAAATAATCCTAAAATAGCATTGCTCAATATTGGTGAAGAAGAGAACAAGGGAAATAGTGTGGTTAAAGAAACATACCAATTACTAAAAAATCAAAATTCACTAAATTTTATAGGAAATATTGAGGGCGGAGATTTATACAAAAATTCCAAAGTTGATGTAATAGTTTGCAATGGTTTTACAGGTAATGTTGTTTTAAAACTAGCTGAATCGTTTTATAATATTTTATCAGACAGAAATATTAAAGATTCGTATTTCGATAACTATAATTACGAAAATTATGGAGGTACTCCTATTTTAGGAACCAAAAAAACCATTGTTGTAGGGCATGGTAAAAGTAGCGATTTAGCTATAAAAAACATGATTTTACTTACAGGAAAGATTATTAAATCCCAACTTTGCGAAAAAACAATCAAAACTTTTAACTATGGCAAAAATTAGAGCAGCTATCACAGGCGTGGGTGGTTATGTGCCACCTTATGTGTTAACAAATGATGAATTAGCAAAAATGGTTGATACCACTGATCAGTGGATAATGGAACGTATAGGCATAAAAGAAAGGCATATACTTTTGGAAGAAGGTAAGGCTACTTCTGACATGGCTACAGAGGCGGTTAAAGAATTATTAGCAAAAACTGAAACACAAGCAGAGGAAATTGATATGTTAATTTGTGGAGTAGTTACTCCTGATATGCAATTTCCTGCTACTGCAAATATTATTTGTGATAAAGTTGGAATAAAAAATGCTTTTGGATATGATGTAAATGCAGGATGTTCAAGTTTTTTATTTGCATTAATCACAGCTTCTAAATTTGTAGAAAGTGGTAGTCATAAAAAAGTGATAGTAGTTGGTGCCGACAAAATGTCTTCAATAGTTGATTATAACGACAGAAATACTTCTCCTATTTTTGGAGACGGTGCAGGTGCAGTACTTTTAGAACCTTGTACTGATGGAAATGGTCTTATAGATTCTATTATGCACGTTGATGGTTCCGGTCGTCAACATTTACACCAAGTAGCTGGAGGTTCGCTAAGACCTGCTACTTTTGAAACTATTTTAAGGCGACAACATTTTATTTATCAAGAAGGGCAACCTGTTTTTAAAGCTGCTGTTTCAAATATGGCTGATGTTTCAGTTAGAATGATGGAGAGATATAATATAACTTCAGAATCTTTAAAATATTTAGTGCCACACCAGGCAAATATGAGAATAATTGAAGCTACAGCAAAAAGGATGGGAATTTCAAAAGAAAAAACCATGCTTACAATTACAAAATACGGGAATACAACTTCTGCAACAATTCCACTTTGTTTGTGGGAATATGAAAATGAACTAAAACCCGGAGATGATATTATAATCGCTACTTTTGGAGCCGGTTTTGCTTGGGGTTCAACTTATATTAAATGGGCTTACGACGGAAGCAAATTCCCTAAACCCGAATAAAAATTCTTGTTTTTCCAAATTTTAAAAAAACCAACTCAATTTTTCATTAACTTTGTCAGTAAAATTATTTGGATTTACTAATATTAAAACTTAATATTATGAAAGCGATATTTTTATTTTTAAGTCTATTTGCATATTGCATTACTTTTTCGCAAGATGTTGTAATTTCTGTGCAAGCAGAATATGAAACAAGGCCTGTTGAGTTAAACGCAATTTTTGTGGAAAATTTGTCTAATGGCACTTTTGCAAAACTTTATGATTTACCTAATGATATAACAAATTATGAGATTAATCTTAGTCAAGGTGCTCAGGTGAAGGCAAATGATCAAACAAATGAGACTTCAAGTAATTTCACATTGTAAGTTCAATTAGTAAATGCAACTTAATAACATAAGCTAAATTGGCTAAATTTAAAGCAACCCAACAAAAAAAAAAGAGTTTACCTTTTTAAATAAACTCTCTTTTGTGGGAACTGCTGGATTCGAACCAGCGTGCCTCCCGACTTTTGTGTCGGGATGCTC
>JALOAQ010000064.1 GCA_023228725.1 Bacteroidales bacterium
TCAGCGTCATTATTAAATAAGTTCATGGACGAAATTGCAAAGTAAAAAGCTGCATCGTCTTTGTAAGCTGCATATTCCTGTCCTTGATGAAGCAATATTTCTGAAAATAATTTTTGTGCAGGTACATATAAGCCTTTCTCATAGAGATTAATAGCAGTTTTCCATTTGGTTTCCATTTCGTTGTATGCTTGTGTAGTTTGAGCTTTTACTGATATGCTCATTAGCATAATTATAATTATTGTTGAAATAAATTTAATTTTCATGTTTATATTTTTCAAAAAAATTATTAATATTCAAAACTATAAAACTTATTGCAAGTATATTTTGTAATTTAAAAAATTAATTAACATAATCTTGTTTATTACTATATAGGTATTGTTTTAATTTTAAATAATTAAAAATATAACTTTGTTGTTTATAATTAATAACTTTTTGTAATAAATTTTATTGCTTGAAATTATGGAAAACAATTCTACATATTTGATAGAGACTGAAAATTTGAATGTTTATCAAGAAGATAAAAAAGTTTTGGAAAATGTGAATATTAAGATTGAGCTTGGCGAGTTTGCTTATTTTATCGGAAAAGTAGGAAGCGGTAAATCTAGTTTGCTTAAAACTTTTTATTCTGAGCTTGAATTAAAAGAAGGCGGGGCAAAAGTAGTGGGTTACGATTTAAAAAAGATAAAGAACAAAAATATTCCTATGTTAAGACGAAAAATTGGAATGGTTTTTCAAGATTTTGAGTTAATGGCTGATAGAACTGTGTTTAAAAATTTGGAATTTGTCTTAAAAGCAACTAATTGGAAATCAAAAATAGATATTGAGACTAGAATAAATGAAGTGCTTGAAAGTGTTGGTATGTTAGATAAAAAATATGCAATGCCAACAAAACTTTCTGGTGGAGAAAAACAATCTGTAAGCATAGCCAGAGCTTTGTTAAATAATCCTCCAATAATTTTTGCAGACGAACCTACAGGTAATCTCGACCCAGAAAGTGCTAATTCTCTTATGGAAATTTTGCACCAACTTCCTAAGCAAGGAAAATCTGTTATTATGGTTACTCATAATCATGCTTTTTTGAAAAAATTTCCAGGCAGAGTGTTTCTGTTTGAAAATGAGGCTGTTATAGAGCAGTTTGAACAAGGAATTGATTTGTAAAATACAGTTTTATTAAGCAATACAATATTCCAATATAGTAATTCGTTTTCTCTAAAATTAAAAACTAAAAATTATGAAAAAATTTAAAATTTTTATTGCTCTATTGATTTTTATGTCTTTTGTTAGTTCGTGTGTAACTACACGAATTGCCACATTTGATAAAAATGAGAATATTGAGCTTTATACAAGTAAACTTCCAAGTCAAAATTATTCTGAAATTTGTTATATTCAAGCTGATGGAGGTACCTTTCATTCGCCTCAAAATCTTTTGAATGGATTGGTGAAAAAAGCGGTGCAAGTAAAGGCTGATGCTATAGTAAATATTAAATTTGATTTTCAGGGAATTTGGCCACTAGCGTCCGGAACTGCAATAAAATACATAAAATAAAGCATTATTGTTTTTAAAATTCTTTTTAATCTATTATTTTTTATAAGTTTGTTTCAAAAATAAAATATGAATTCTTTTGGTAGAATTTTTAGAATTAGTATTTACGGAGAATCTCACGGACAAGAGTTAGGAGTTTTGATAGACGGCGTTCCTGCAGGAATTTCTTTAAGTCAAAAAGATTTTGAACAAGCTATAGAAAGACGTAAATCTAAATTCTTAGGTGTTAAATATCATAACATCGTTTACACTCTAAGGGACGTTTATTGTATCACAACATCGTTTACAAATAAATTAAATTCCTTAAGGAATTTCGCCCTCTAAAGAAAGCAAAGTGTCAACACATCGTTGACTTTTTGCTTTCTTTAGAAGGTAAAATGTCAAAAATTTAATAACATACTTTATTTTAAGGCAAAGACATAGGGAAATAAAAAACATGGTAAAGAGTACCATTTCTACTTACTGCCAGCATAAACTTATCTATTATAATTTCTGCAACGACGTAGCTATATATCAATTCGGGATTTACTATAATACTTTCATTCAGCAGATGTAGCTTGCGATCGCTTCTAATGAAACGTATAAAGATAATTCGTCCACTGTCAATGTATATTTTATTATTTAAATCAATCTCTACTTTTAGGGGATCCTTTAGTATCATTTCATCTGCAAGTTGCTTAGGTGTTTTATTATTTTGTGAACTATACCGATGGTTCTCATTGTGAAATACAGAGAAATTTTTAGCCCTTTCTTTGACATGTTCAAATGAAGTAAATTGTTGTGTATTGTAAAAATACTTTAACACATTGTGGTTAAATTTTTCAATAATACCGTTTCTCCAAGGTTCTGCAGGTGGTATAAAAATTGGTGTTACTGAATTTGACAAAGCTACTCGTAATAACAATCCAAGCCCACGTGGGTATCTGTTGCTACCCCTAAAAGAGAGTTCATTGTCCATTTGAAGAAAGTCTGGCACATTATAATTCTGCCAAAAGTCTATTATACATGTAACCACACTTTTAGCAGATTTATCAGTAATGGGATAAACACCTGCAAAGTGGTTCGCAGTATCGATAATATTGCAGAAGTAAAAACGACAACCTCCTTTTAGATATTTTGGACCTACCAAATCCATTTGTTGGACATTGCTAAAATTCGTGGGATAATCCGTGTCTTTAAGCCTTTTTACTTCAGGTTGAAGTAAAAGATTATTGCGTCGCAATATTCTATTTATTGTTGATATTGAAGGGGGATTAACACCCAAGCGTTCAAATTCATATAAAATACTTATTGCTCCCTTTTGTGCATACGGTTTATTTTGCAGTTGTTTTCGGATGTCAATCACAAGCTGTTCGGTTTGCTCAGAAGTTTTGGTATGGATAGTTTTAGGTGCGGTAGATTTAGTTTTATACCAGTCTGACGAACCTTCTTTAAATTCATTCAGCCATTTGTAAACCCACTGGCGAGAGCGATTAACTTGCTCGCTTATTAATTTAACTGCCACTCCTTGTAAGTAAAGACGGATAGCTTCTTGTCTTAAAATCTCTTCTTGTTCCATTTTTAGAACAAAATAAGCAATATTTCAAATAGCTTTTTATCTTTTGTAAACGATGTTGTGATACGAAAATTGACATTAAGAGTCAACGATGTTATGAAACTTTTTTGTAAACGATGTTATGAAACTTATCACTTAGGCACTAGTGCGCGTAAAGAATCTGATATTCCTTTAATTAAATCAGGTGTTTTTAATTCTTTTACAAGTGCTGCACCAATTTTAATTTCTTTTGAAAACAAAAATTTTAATTCCCAAGATTATAATTTTGATGGGTTTTATAGACCGGGGCATGCTGATTTTGTTGCAAATAAAAAATACAAATCTTTTAACGATTATAGGGGGGGAGGTCATTTTTCAGGAAGATTGACATTAGCTCTTGTTGCGGCAGGTGTTGTAGCTGCTAAAGCAACAGCAAATTATGCAACTTATGGTGTTTTATATAATTGGCACGCAGCTATGGCTGGAGCAGGAAGTAGTAATTCTACACCAAGTGGTGTACAAGGTATATGTCCTGATGGTTGGCATTTACCAAGTGATGCGGAATGGACGCAATTAGAAGGATATTTAGGTGAAAATGCAGGTGGAAAACTTAAAGAAGCAGGATATGATCATTGGCAAAGTCCAAATGAGGGTGCTAATAACGAATCTGGCTTTACGGCTCTTCCGGGTGGCGGCCGTTACTACGGTGGAAGTTTCCTCAATCGTGGATACTGGGGTTTTTGGTGGTCTTCTACCGAGTACGATTCCTATAATGCATGGTACCGGAGCCTGGGCTACAATTACAGTCATGTTGATAGGAGCAGCTCTCACAGGGAGTTTAGCTTTTCTATTCGTTGCGTAAGAGACTAAATTAATTGATAATTGATAATTGAATAATTGATAATTAAGAATCAGTTAAAAGTTTGTAAAGTTCGAACCGAGTTTACGAGCTCACTGAAAGCAAAAGTTTGTAAAGTAGTATTTTTTATTAAAATCGATTAAATGATTGAAATTCAATAAATTAGCAGCATAGTAGAGACGGTGCATGCGCCGTCTCTTATCTATACGAATTTTAATTTATTTTCCGTAAATTTTATTAAATTCAAGGAATTTAATCCACAAATTTAATTGAATTTGTGGAATTTTGTTTATATTTGTAAAAAAATGAAATTATGATTAATCGAATTTTAAGCAAAGAAATAGATAAACGTTTGTTTTCAGGAAAAGCAATTATTATTCTCGGAGCAAGGCAGGTTGGCAAAACTTCGTTGCTTCATAGTAAATTTGATGGAAATCCAAATGTGCTTTGGTTAGAAGGTGATAATATAGAAACTCAATTATTATTTGAGAATTTTACACTTTCATTTGCAAAAACACTAATTGGAGACAAGAAAATTTTAATTATTGATGAAGCTCAAAACATTTTGAATATTGGCATTAAATTAAAAATTATTATTGACCAAATGAAAGATATTCAGGTAGTTGCTACAGGAAGTTCATCTTTTGATTTGGCAAATAAAATTAATGAACCACTTACTGGCAGAAAATGGGAATATAAATTATATCCTATATCTTTTGCTGAGATGGTTGCACATCACGGTTTTTTTGAAGAGTACAAAATGTTGGAGCAACGTCTTGTTTACGGTTATTACCCCGAAGTGGTGATGCAAAAAAATGAAAATATGGTAGAAGTTTTGCAGGGACTAGCAACAAGTTATTTGTACAAAGATGTGTTGAAGTGGGAAAATATTCAAAAAAGTGACAGAATGATAAAACTTCTGCAAGCCTTAGCTTTTCAAATTGGCGGACAGGTGTCATATACTGAATTGGGCAAAATCTGTGGATTAGATAGCAAAACCATTGAGAAATACATTCTATTGTTAGAGCAAGCTTTTATTATTTTTAGATTGAACTCTTTTAGTCGCAATCAACGAAATGAATTGAAATTTAGTAAGAAAATTTATTTTTATGATAATGGAATTCGTAATGCGTTGATAGCAAACTTTAATCCTGTAAATTTGAGAGATGATCTTGGAGCTTTGTGGGAAAATTTTATGATTTCTGAAAGACAGAAAAAAAATCATTATTCTCATTCCTATGCCAATTCGTGGTTTTGGCGAACACAAACTCAAAAAGAAATTGATTATTTAGAAGAAAAAGATGGTGTTATAAATGCATTTGAGTTTAAATGGAATAAAAACAAAAAAACAAGAATGCCTTTGGACTTTATGAAATCATATCCAAATGCTATTTATTCCACAATTACACCAGAAAATTTTTATGAGTTTTTAAGTATGGAATAATCCGCTTTCCGTAAATTTTGTCAAATTCAAGGAATTTAATCCGTAAATTTGATTGAATTTGTGGAATTTAAACACAACCCCGCTCGTTCGGATTTCCCCACACAACCCTGCTCGCTCGAAATTGTTTTTTGCTTTAATTTTTAGTAAAATTTACAGGAGGTAAAATAATAGGTCCTAATCCTGCTTTCATCGAAAGATTTGTAATATGTTCTCTTATGTATGGGAAGATTATGGCAGCACCATTGATTTTTCCAAATTTCTCATAATCTTTTAATTGGCTTTCTCCAATACATTCAAATATTCCTACCATCTTTACTAAAAATGAGAATTGTTCGGTATTATTATGTGTTTTTTTAACACTTACAGTTTCAGCAACAGATATAATATTGTTGTTAACGCTAACTTCTGTATCTATATTCAAATCTAAATTTGCATCTTCAAATTGTACATTATTTATGCGTTTAAACTTACTTTCAAGTAAAATTAGATTATTTATTCTAAATCCAGACTCCATTTTATTATTAGTCATATTATGCTGCTTTTAGTATTGTTAAAATCTGTGAAATGGGAATTTCAATGTTTTCGAATCCACTTTCTATTTTGTTTTCAAAAGAATTAATGTTGTCAAAAGAGTTGGTAGAAAATATGTTTAGATTTGTAGAAAATGTGTTTGTAACTTTTTGAGAAGTAGCAACCCAAGAAAAAGGTGCATATTCTAATCCTTCTATCACTAATTCAGGTTTTTCTATTCCTACTAATGCGTCATCAGAAATAAAACAAATATTTTCTGTAGGAAATTGAGTTATAAATCTGTTGAAAAGGTCATTTTCCCAATATATATAATCGTTATCTAAGTGATAAACCTCGTTTGGTAATACTTCAACAACATGCACCAAAGCATTTTGGTCATATTCGTAACGAACACGTGTTTTAGAAAATTTTTTGATAAACACTTTTAATTCGTTGTATATAAAGTTTTTAGCTTCCATAATCAATATCGTTTTAAAATAGGTAATACTCTTTCAGAAAGAGCTATTGAATTTTGACTTTTTTTAATGTCAAAATTTGAGTCAGAATAATCAGCATCAGTTCTAAGTCTTTTGAGTTGCAGAAGATTATTTCTTAAATTACGTATATCATTAGCTGAAAGTTTGTTTTGTAAATTACCAATATATTTAACCACTTCATTTAACAAATATTCATGCGAACCATACCGTGATTGGCTTGTGTTGCTACGAAGTTCGTCTTCTGATTTTTTCATAGAATAAAGCCAAATATGTTTCATCAATTGATAGCAACTATAATATGTAGCATGAGCAACAGCAGGATAAAAATAATTGTCCTGTAATAAAGATGTTGAGGCTTCAAGTAATTCTGATTTATTTTGTAGATGACTTTTGTGCATAATACTTTGTAGTGTATCAACGTTGCAAATATACAACTTTTTTGATAAAAATATACACTTTATTTGATTATTATTGTTTTTGTTTAATTTTTTAAAGATAACATAACCAACACTCGGATTGCAACCGAAGTCCGAAGGACGAGCTCAGTGAAGCTAAATCCGAGCGAGCGTCTAGGGGTGTTGGAGCGAGCATCATGGGTGTTGGAGCGAGCAATAGTGGTGATAGGAGCTAGCAGGTTAAGGTTGTCCGTGAGGCAAAATAAGACTATCAAAAGTTTGTCCGTAGGACAACATGTGATTAACCGTAGGCGCAGCCTACGGTAGTTAGCCCCTCAAAGGCTTTGCCCGCAAGGGCAACACAATGAAATTATAGCGAGAAGATAAAAAATCTTTACACATTTTGTTGTTTATTTTATTTTTTATAAGTTTGTTTCAAAAATAAAATATGAATTCTTTTGGTAGAATTTTTAGAATTAGTATTTACGGAGAATCTCACGGTCAAGAGTTAGGAGTTTTGATAGACGGCGTTCCTGCTGGAATTTCTTTAAGTCAAAAAGATTTTGAACAAGCTATAGAAAGACGTAAATCTAAACTACCAGGTACTAGTACTCGTAAAGAATCTGATATTCCTTTAATTAAATCAGGTGTTTATAATTCTTTTACAAGTGCTGCACCAATTTTAATTTCTTTTGAAAACAAAAATTTTAATTCCCAAGATTATAATTTTGATGGGTTTTATAGACCGGGGCATTCTGATTTTGTTGCAAATAAAAAATACAAATCTTTTAACGATTATAGGGGTGGAGGTCATTTTTCCGGAAGATTAACCTTAGCTCTTGTTGCGGCAGGTGTTGTAGCGGCTAAAATTATTCCTGAAATAAAAATTTCAGCCTCGATTATTTCTGTAGGTGGAAGTAAAGATTTTCAAACTAAAATTGATGAGGCAATACAAAATAAAGATTCTTTAGGTGCTGTAATTGAGTGTAAAATTAATAATTTACCTCTTGGTTTTGGTGAGCCTTTTTTTGATTCTTTTGAATCAGTTTTGTCTCATTTGATTTTTTCAATTCCCGGAGCCAAAGCTATTGAGTTTGGAAATGGAATTTTTGCAGGTTCTGCTAATGGTTCAGAATTTAATGATGTTTTTATTAATCAAGAAGGAAAAACAAAAACAAATAATTCAGGTGGTATAAATGGTGGAATAAGTAATGGAAATGAAGTTGTTTTTCGAGTATATTTTCGTCCAAGTGCAAGTATTTCTAAATCTCAAAAAACTTTTAATTTTGAAAGTAAAAAAATGGCTGACTTTGAAATAAAAGGACGACACGATGTTTGTTACGCTTTAAGAGTGCCTGTTGTTGTAGAATCTGTTGTTGCAATAGCTTTGGCAGATTTTAAACTTATTTTGGCTTCAAAGGAGATATAATTTTAAAATTAAAATTTATGGAAAGTTTTTTATCTGAAATAGCGAAAAATATTGTAAAACAAAAGGAAAATTTTAAAGATATTTGCATAATAGTTCCAAATCGAAGAACAGAATTGTTTTTAAAAAAAGAAATTGTAAATAATTTAAAACAAACATCATGGCTTCCGCAAATTATTACAATAAAATCAATATTTGAAACAAATTCCAAATTAATTATAGAGGACGATTTGCTTTTAATAAGTAAACTTTTTACAGTTTATAAAAAATGTACAGGCTCAAATGAAAGTTTTGATAATTTCTATTATTGGGGTCAGATTATTTTGAGCGATTTTGACGATATTGATAAATATTTAGTAAATGCTGAAAATTTATTTACAAGCATAAAAGATATTCAAGAAATTGATAGCAAATTTAGCTCTTTTGATGAAGATGAACTAAGAATAATAAAAACATTTTGGTCAAATATTGATATTGAAAAAGAAAGTTCTCATAAAACCGAGTTTTTGAATTTATGGTCAAAAATGAGCGATATATATGCAGGATTTAAAAAAATATTATCTGACGAAGGCCTTGCTTATCAAGGAATGGCATATAGGAACTTGGTGGAAAATATTGCTAATCTGAATTTTGAAAAAAAGAAATATTTTATTCTTGGTTTTAATGCTCTTAATAAATGTGAAATTGAAGTTTTTAAATTTCTAAAAAATAATAGAGAAACTACTTTTTTTTGGGATTATGATGATTATTATGTTAAAAATGAAAAAAATGAAGCAGGTAGATTTTTAAGAAATAATTTAAAACTTTTTCCAAACAATACTAAATTTAATACAAATAGAATAAATAATTCTAATCTTGAAGTTGAAGTAATTAGTCTTCCAAGTTCTGTGGCACAAGTAAAACTAATAGAAGAAATATTGACAGAATGGAAAAAAGAACCTGATTTTGATGTTGAAAAAATTGCTATTGCTTTAGGAGATGAGGGCTTATTAATTCCACTTATGACTTCTATCCCCGATTTTGTTGGAAATTACAATATTACTATGGGATTTCCTTTAAAAAACACAAAAGCTTTTAATTTTTTAAATAGTTTAATTTCTCTACGGCAAAATTCTCGATTTTTAACAGATAATGTAAAATTTTATCATAAAGATCTTACAAATATTTTAAATCAAACTTATATCACAGAATTTTATTCTGAAAGTGCAAAACAAATATTAGATTATATAAATCGAGAAAAATTAATTTATGTTGATTTAAGTAGTTTAGAGAAAAATGATTTCTTTTCTAAGTTGTTTGATACTAAGCCAATTGAAAATACCGAAATCTTAAATTATTTGTCAGAAATAATTCAGGATATTTTAGATTTAAGCTCAAAAAATGAAGAATTTATTTTTGAAACAGAGTTTTTGTTAAAACTTGCAAACTCAATAAATTTAGTGAATGATTGTTTTGCAAGTGGAAATATTCAAGTTGAACGAAAAGAAATCTTATTTAAAATTCTTTTAAATGCTGTAAAATCTGTAAACTTAGCTTTTGAAGGTGAGCCACTTAGAGGAATGCAGGTTTTAGGTTTTTTAGAAACTCGAAATTTAGATTTTGACAGGGTGATTATGCTTTCAATGAACGAAGGTATTTTCCCCAAAAAATCTGCTGCCCAAAGTTTGATCCCTTATAATTTGCGTAAATTTTACGAACTTCCTTCAATTGAATTTCAAGATAGTATTTTTGCTTATTATTTTTACAGACTTTTGCAAAGGTCTAAAAATATAAAAATTCTTTATAGTGCCCAAGGTGACGACAAAATTAGTGGAGAAGTTTCGAGATTTGTTTCTCAAATAAAGTATGAAGCCAATTTTGAAGTGAAATTTACTAATAAAGCCTATAAAATTAGCTTGTCGGACGAAAATATTTTAAATGCCAAAAAAACTCCGGAAGTTATTGAGAAAATTAAAACTCATTTGCAAAATGGAATTAGTCCTTCGGCTATAAATTCATTTCTAAGTTGTCAGTTTAAGTATTTTTTGAGATATGTAAAGGGTTTAAAAGAAGTTGATGAAATTGAAGAAACTCAAGATGCTGCACTTTTTGGTTCTTTATTTCACGAAATTATGCAGAATTTGTATAAGCCGTATGAAAATACGCTTATAAATAAAGATATATTTAAAAAAATACGCTCTGATGAAAATGTAAATCAGTGTAAGCGTCAAGCTATAAAAAGTGTTTTTAAATTAAAATCTGATATTCAAATTGATGAAACAGAGAAAAAATTAATTTTAGATGTAGTAATAAAATATATTAAGAGAATGTTGGATTTTGATAGCCAAAGTCCTGAATTTAGCATTGTTGGATTAGAAACTCAAATCTCTAGGGATATTAAACTTAATAATGCTCTTGTTGCTAAGCTAAAAGGAAATGTTGATAGACTTGATATGCAGGGCATTACTCTCAGACTTATTGATTATAAAACTGGAAAAGTAAAAAATTCTTTTTCTGAAATTGAAGATTTATTTGTTCAAGATAGAAAATATGAATTAGATATTATAATGCAAATGTTTTTATATGCTTATGCACTGCGTGAAAAATATAATTTTGTTTGCCCAAGTGTTATTAGTCTCAACGAATTGAATAAGGATTATGATTACAGAATAAGTCTTAATAAACAAAAAATTGATAACTTTTCTGATGATTTAGTAGAAAAATTTGAAGAGAATTTAATTTCTTTATTCCAAATTATGCTTGATTCTGAAACAATGTTTTTGCAAACAGAAGAATATGACAATTGTACATATTGCCCGTATAAAAGAATTTGTCAGAGATAAATTTCAAAATTATGTTTTTAATATGAGTTAGCGTGTTGTTAAATTGATAGAATTGTGATTTAGTATAATAATACTTGGTTGTTTTCAATTGATAAATTAAAATGTTTTATCTTGCAAAATATTGTAGTTTTAAATTTAAGTTGTTATGAAATTCAAATCTATTATTTTATTATTAGCAATTTTAATATTGTTTTTTTCGTGTTCTCAATCCGATAAAAAAGAAACAGAAAATAACGAAGTTGAATCTTTTTGTGATTATGAAAACGAAATAGAAATGACAGTAAAGGGTTATTATGATAAAATGTCTGATACTTTGCTTATAGAAAATTATGAATTTGATGTAAAGCAATCAGATTTAGAGTGGATTAATGATTCTTCTCTTGTTTTACGATTAATGAATTATTTGGAAGAAGATTTTTATGGAAAACTTGACGAAGACCAATATGAAATAATTATATCCATAAATGCGAGGAAAGGGAAAAAACTAAGTGAAGAATTTTATGCTTATCATGATTATAATTCTGGTTTGTGGAGCAGGGTAAATATTGTTACAAGTCTTGGAACAGTTTGGTTTAATTGGGTATCAGGTATGCCTGCTCAAGGCGGTGTTAGTCTTGATTATATTGGTGAAAATCAAATTTGTGGAGTTTTGAATTTGAATGTTGAAAATCTTAATTCACCATATATTGGCATTGTGAAACTTAATGGTAAATTTTCTCATAAAAAAGATTAGTCAAATACTATATAATCGCCTATCTGAATATTATATTTGTCGCAAAGTCCGGCATTGATTTCAATAACATATTTAGCAGGTTCTTTTGAGGGTAAAGATGTTTCATCTTCAGGAATAGTATTTTTATAAATATCAACAATTTCCATTTTAGAATTTACGTAAAGTATGTCCAAAGAAATTAAAGTATTTCTCATATAAAAAGATTGAAACTCATCTGTCGAAAACAAGAAAAACATTCCTTGATTTTCAAGCATTTCTTTTCTAAACATTAATCCTCTTGCTCTTGATTCATCTGTACTTGCTACTTCTGTGTCAATTTTAAATAATTCTTCTTGTGTATTGATGTCGTAAAATTTCAATTCTCCATCTTTTCTAAATTCCGGTGGATTTTCATAGCTATAATCATTAAATTTCAATTCTTTTTTGCTATTATTTGGTTTACTAGGTTTTTTAGGTTTATCATTAGAATTACAAGCTATTAGTAATGAGCAAATTGTTAAAAAATATATTAAGTTTGTTTTCATAGAATTTTAATTTTTATGTAAATATAATTTTTTTAAACATTTTTTAAGAAATTAATTATTTTGTATATTGTGTAGTTTGTAATACAGAGCTTTTTTCTTTATTAGCTCTTCGTGTTTCCCACTTTCCACAATTTGTCCTTCATGAATAACGCAAATTAAATCTGCACGTTTGATTGTAGATAGTCTATGTGCAATAACAATAGATGTTCTATTTTGCATTAAATTATCAAGAGCTTCTTGCACTAATTTTTCAGATTCTGTGTCAAGTGCAGAAGTGGCTTCGTCTAAAATTAAAATTGGCGGATTTTTTAATACTGCTCTTGCTATGCTTAGTCGCTGGCGTTGCCCACCCGAAAGTTTACAACCACCATCTCCAATATTTGAATTATATTGATTCTCAGTTTCAACTATAAACTCATGTGCATTTGCAACTTTGGCAGCTTCTTCTATTTCTTTTTGATTTATATTTTCTTTTCCAAAAGCAATATTATTTGCTATTGTATCATTAAAAAGTATTGGAGTTTGGTTTACATAGCCAATAAGCTCACGTAAATCAGAGAGTTTGTAGTTTTTAACATTAATTCCGTCTATTAAAATTTCGCCTTCAATAGTATCGTAAAATCTTGGAATTAAATCAACCATAGTGGATTTTCCTGAACCACTTTGCCCAACTAATGCAATGGTTTGACCTTTATTTATTTTTAAATTTATATTTTTAAGAACAGGAATGTCAGTATATGAAAAATTTACATTTTTAAACTCAATATTATTTTTAAATTCAGTAATTTTTATGGCTCCTTGTTTTTCAGTAATTAGATTTTTTTGATATAAAATATCATTAACTCTGTCAACTGATGCCATAGCTTTTTTAATATTAAACCAAGAAGATGATAATGTTTTTGCAGGTGAAATTATTTGACTAAAAATAACTAAATATCCAATTAAAGCTGCTGGCGACAGCATTGCATTATCTCCTAAAATTAAAGTTCCTCCATACCACATTATCACTACTACTGCAATTGTTGCAAGAAATTCGCTTAGAGGACTGGCCAAAAATCTTTTACGATTAACAAAGTTCATTAAGCCTGTATAATCTTTATTTGTTTCTTTAAATTTATCTGAAATATGCTTTTCTGCATTAAAAGCTTTGATAATTCTTAATCCTCCAATCATTTCTTCAATTTGTGCCATTAAGCTGCCCATTTGTTTTTGCCCTGTCATTGAAACTTTTCTTAAACTTTTTCCGGTTTGACCAATAATTAAACCAACAATAGGTAATAAAATAAACACAAATCCCGTCATTTGCCAGCTAATAATGAACATTGTTCCCAAATAAACTAAAATTTTAATTGGGTCTCTAAATACCATTTCCAAAGAACTCATAATTCCCCATTCTATTTCTTGAACATCATTAGTCATTCTGGCAATTATATTTCCTTTTTTTTCTTCTGAAAAATATCCTATAGGTAAACTTATAACTTTATCAAATAAACTATTGCGAATATCTTTTACAACTCCATTGCGAAGAGGAACCATAAAATGATTTGCAAAATACATTGTGGCAGTTTTGAGTAATGTAGCAATAATAACTAATATTCCCATGCTTATTAAAGCCTTAACTTCGCCATACTCGGTAATAATATTGCTTAACCAATAATTAAAATTATGTTTTAAACTTGACATATTTGTAATGTCTATAGCTATTTTATTTGTAACTAATTCTTGGGTTTTAAACAATATTCCTAAAAAGGGAATTACTATGGCAAATGAAAATACTGAAAATAATGTGGAAAGAACATTAAAAAAAATATTTAAGAAAGCATATCCTTTATAAGGAAAAATATATTTTATTATTTTATAAAAATCTTTCATTGATTTAGATACCTGTATAATTATAAGGAGTTATTTTTCTTAAAGTTTCTTTTACTTTTTCACTAATATCCAATTTGTTGATAAATTCAATAAAAACTTCTTGAGTTATTTTAGAGTTTGTTCTAGTAAGTTCTTTAAGAGCCTCATAAGGGTTAGGATAGTTTTCTTTTCTAAGAATAGTTTGTATGGCTTCTGCAATTACTATCCAATTATTTTCTAAATCTTGGTTAATTTTTTCTTGGTTTAATAAAAGTTTTCCAATTCCTTTTTTTATTGATTCAAAAGCTATTATTGTATGAGCAAAAGGCATACCTATATTTCTTAAAACTGTTGAATCTGTTAAGTCGCGTTGCAAACGGCTGATAGGTAGTTTTTCGGCTAAATGTTGAGCTATTGCGTTTGCTATTCCAAAATTTCCTTCTGCATTTTCAAAATCTATAGGATTAACTTTGTGAGGCATAGCACTTGAACCAACTTCTCCGGCTTTAATTTTTTGTTTAAAATAATCCATGGAAATATAAGTCCAAATATCACGACAAAAATCTATTAATATTGTGTTTATCCTTCCAATACTTTGAAGCAAAGCAGCTAAATTATCGTAATGTTCTATTTGTGTTGTTGGAAAACTGCGGTGCAAACCTAAATAAGTATTTACAAAATGCAAGCCAAACTCGTTCCAATCAATATTTGGGTAGCTAATATGATGTGCGTTAAAGTTTCCTGTAGCTCCACCAAATTTTGAGCTAAAAGGGATTTGTTCCATTTGGCTTAATTGTTCTTTTATTCTAGCTGAAAAAACTTGGATTTCTTTACCTAAACGAGTAGGAGAGGCAGGCTGCCCGTGAGTTCTGGCTAATATTGCAACATTTTTCCACTCTTCGCTAATATCATCAAGTTTTTGAATTATTTCGAATAATACAGGAGAATAAACTTCCTGCATACAATCTTTTAAGCTTAAAGGCACTGCAGTGTTATTTATGTCTTGAGAAGTTAAACCAAAATGAATAAATTCCTTATACTTGCTAAGTTCTAAGGCATCAAATTTTTCTTTTAAAAAATACTCTACAGCTTTGACATCGTGGTTGGTAGTTTTTTCAATTTCTTTAACTCTTAGAGCATCTACTTCTGAAAAATTATTGTAAATTTCTCTTAATTTTTCAAAATTTGGTCTAAAAAAATCCTTTAATTTATCTAATGGAATTTCGCAAAGAGAAATAAAGTATTCAATTTCTACTTCTATTCTGTATTTTATTAATGCATGTTCAGAAAAATAATTTCTAAGAACTTCTGTTTTGCTTTTATATCTTCCATCGACTGGACTAAGTGCTATTAAGCTTTCTTTACTCATTTTTTTATTGTTTAATTAAGACGGTGTTTCATAAGTGTCAAATTGCTTAGTTAATTTCAATATTCGGACTCAGTCACGTAGTTTTGTACGCTCCTTCGTCATTAATTTCAGAGCTTTGCATTTTAACACTTCTGAAACAGCTTGAAAGTTTATTATTTTGAAAGTTGTTTTGATACAGTCTCATGTTATAGTTATTATCTAAAATAATCAGGGTAATAAGTTTGGTACTTTTGCATAAAACTTGCCAAATCGTCTTCAAATTCATCTAATAAATTTTCTCTATTTAATTTTTGAGCTAATCTCCATACTCTATTCAGTGTTTCCATAGAGAATTGAATTTCAAACAAGCAAGAGTCTCTTTTGTTTTTGTCAAGAGAAAAGAAAAAGTTTAATTCTTGACTAGCAACTTTAATTATTTCTTTAAGAAAATTATCTCCTTGCAAATCTTCGCCAATTGAATAATAAGCATACGCAAAATCTATGTCGTATAAGCTTGGCGGGAAGATACTTAGTGGCATCAATTCCTCAGATTTAGCTATTAAGCTTTTTGCTTTTACCGTATCTCCAGCTTTTGCAAATTCTAATATTAAATCTTTAAAATTATCCCTAATTCTAACAACTTTGGTAGTTCTATTTATAGTATGGTCAATATAGATATTTGGATCGTTCATATTTCCCCATCTATATTTATTCATAATATTATCATACATAATTTCTTTATCAATTCTGCTACCTCTTGAATTTGTTGTTTCGATTGGAACCATCCTGTAAGAAAAGCCTTCATTTTGGAAATAATTTTCAAAACCAACAACGTTTGGACCTCCAATAGATGTGAAATATATTGGTCTTTCCCAATCATTTGAGCGTATAAACTCTAATGTCATTATCTCGTTTTTAACTAAATACTCCCTATTCAAATCAATATTTATTTTTGTGCTAATTAGATGAGCGTCTTCTGGTTTTACAGTTTTGTTGTCAACAAGCTTGGCACTATCTACCAATATGTAAAATTTATTGCTTGGATAATAATAATAGTTGTCATCCTTATGTCGTTGCACCATACTATCATCCATTATAAAGTTAAACATACTATCTAAAGAAATATATTCTTCATCTTTACGAATATCCCTGTAGGCATAGCGTACAACATCTCTAACCGAGGGTTCATATTTAGATCTGTCAAAACTAATAGGCATTGGTGCAGCATCGTAACTTGCTTGTTTCATTTGGTCAATATACCAATCAGAGGCAAAGTATGGTAAACAACAAACTTTTACATCAGGCCTAACTCCTTCCACTTCTTGTGCATACCAAATAGGGAAAGTGTCGTTGTCGCCAAAAGTAAATAATACAGAATTTGGGGCGCATGAAATTAAATAATTATATGCAAAATCTCTTG
>JALOAQ010000184.1 GCA_023228725.1 Bacteroidales bacterium
GTACCAGGCGGAGAATCGAAAATCTTTATTTTATGTTTTTTTGTGATTTTTTTAGCCGCTTTAATAACATTTACAGGGGTCATAACGCCTTGGTGCATTTTAGCTTCATATAAATTCTCCTTTCCATCACAAATAAAACTTTTAACACTTCCTAAACTTGCATCTTTTTCTGTTATAGCTCCAAATTTACAAGCTACAGTACATGCACCGCAACCATGACAAAGCTCTTCGGTAACTCTAATAAATTTTGTTTTTGGAAGAATGAAAATAGCATTATAATTACACCAATCACGACATTTACCGCAAAATGTACATTTATTAGTATCTATTACAGGTACTTTTTGGGTAATTTCTCTATAGCTAATTTCTTTAGCGTCAAAAAATATTAAATCGTTAGGTTCTTCAGCGTCTGCATCTAACAAAATTACATCATCATATTTATTTTTAATGGAATTGAAAAGCGACAGAGCCAACATTGTTTTCCCTGTTCCGCCTTTACCACTTGCAATAGCTATATTTATTTTGTTTTTATTATTAATATTCATAAGTATTATTTAAAACAACAAAACTGTTTTTCTCTACTTTTAATCTTTGGGCAATAATATCGCATTTTACCATTAAGAGAAAAAATAATCTTTTATCTTTTTCATCGAGTAAACCTTCTAAATTTCCTTGTCCTTTAGAAATTATTAAATCTGCACTTTTATAATCTTCTAAAAATTCAGAGCTTGATTTTGAAAGTATAGTTGAAGGAGCATCAAAACCGTTAGAAATTACTTTTGCAATTTTATGCATTCCAACATACTTAGCATCTTTAATAGTAACATCATTAATAATAGCTGAGGCTTTTACAACATAAATAACTTTATTTTTCATGCAATTTTCGATAAATAATTTGTCAAAAACAATTTCTCCGGCATTATCGCCCAAATATAGTATTGTTTTAGCTTCTTGAATTTTTTCATATAATTGCTCTGAATGATCTATGGAAAATTTCATATTTAAAGCTTTGCCTATACTATTATTAATGTCAAAATTATCAAAAGCTCCATAATCCATAATATTGCCTGCAATTGCAAATCTTAAAAAAGTTTTGAAATTGCGATTTTCTTTTAGAAGATTAGTTTTTAAATTTTCAACTAATTCCATTGCAATTTTATTGGATTCTTCTTTTTCTTTTTTATAAAGATCCGGAATATTTGTTAATTTAATTAATTCACGATTAATTTCTCTTTGAATTAGAGGAGAAATTGGCAAATTAGGGCTTTTTAACAAGTTTTCTGTAAAATTTCTAATAGCCAATTCTTTATCTTTTGATAAATTAAATTTATTAATTAATCTTTCAACTCCTCTTTTGATGCATAGGGAACAGTCTTTATGTAAAATTGTATTGTGCAAAATTTTTGAAATTAGTGATTGCAATAATTTGCATTAAGGACTAAACTTCCATTTAGAAATTCCTGTGTTAATTCTTTGGCTGATTTTATTGGTGCTCCAACAAAAGCATTAATCCCTTGTTGATTAAATAAGTCAATTGCTTTTTGTCCCATTCCTCCGGCAATAACATCAGTAACACCAAAGCTTGCAACCCATTTTGGATATAATCCAGGAACATGTTCCGGCGGAGTTAATTCTTGAATATTTACAATATTATTATTTTCAACTTCAACAATTGCGAACTTTTCGCAGTGTCCAAAATGACTACATAAAATTCCATTTTCTAATGGAAAAGCTAAAATTTTCTTCATAATTTTAATAATTTAAAAACAGCAGGCGAAAAAAAAAGGATGAAAAAGCCAGATTTACATTTCGCCTGCTAAAAAAAATAATTTTTATTGGTTTCTTCCAAAACCTCTACCTTGTCCGCGACCGGCTCCTCTGCCGCGTCCCATTCCTCTACCGCGACCTAAGCCTAAACCTTGTCCGCGTAAATTTTCTGAATTTGTGTCTTGAAAACATCTTCCAAGTCTTCGTCCTGTTCCGGCACCTTGTCCGTTAGGACCTGTTTGATCTAAATTAGGCATAATATTTATTTTAATTGGTTATTTAACATATCTATAATATCTTGAATAGTTTTACTATGATCTTTTACGGTAATCATTTGAATTTTTAAAGAATCTAATAAATCTTTTATTTTAATTCCAAATTCTCCTGATACAATTTTTTCTACTCCTTTTTCTGCAACAAATTCTACTGCGGCAGGACCGGCTCCGTCACTAACATTTTTAATTGGATTAGGAGAAATTTCAAAAGATTTTTTCTCAATGTCGTAAATTACATAATAAGCAGCACGACCAAATCTTGGGTCGATTGTTGAACTTAAAGTAGTTCCTGTTGATGTGATTGCAATTTTCATTTTATTTTAAATTTTAATTAATATTACTGTTTTCGTTTTAAATTAATATTACAACTTGGACAAAGCTTTTTATTACAAGGCTGATTTGCAATATGGGTTTCAATATATCCACATTTTGGGCAAGTACACAAATCTTCTGAATCTATATTTTCTTCATTTGAAATATCTGCGTCTTGAATTTTTTCAATATCTGTTGAACCACATAAAGCACATTTTATATTTACACTTTCTTTGTGTGGATTGCTAAACTCAGAATTGCAATTTTTACAATGAAACCAGTCGCTGTCGTAATAAATTTTACCACCTTCTATTATTAATTGTCGCCCTTGGGTAAGTGCTAACGCAATTTTTTGGCGAGCAGAAGAATAAATACGTGTAAAAGTTGGACGGGAAATTCCCATTAAAGCCGAAGCTTCCAAATGTGTGAGCATGTCGTAATCACATAGTTTTATGGACTCGTATTCTTCAAATAGCATACTTACTACTTCGAGGGATT
>JALOAQ010000065.1 GCA_023228725.1 Bacteroidales bacterium
AAATCGGTTCGACTTTTAAAACTCGAACTTTTTTTTGCATTTTATCGAAAAATTATTTTTTTAAAATTTAATTTTGTATATTGCAAAAAATTATAAAAATGATTAAACAAAGTTTAGAAAAAAGAATTATTTTTATTTTATCATTATTTATTTATAATATTTTATTTGCTCAACAAACGAAAATTCTTACATTTCATAATTTTCATGAAGCTTTACCAGATGTTAATGTTTTTTACAAAGATAAATTTATAACAAGCTCTGATGCCCATGGAATTGTTGAAATTATGGATTCTATAGATATAATTAGATGTAATTATTTAGGAATGCTTGACACTCTTATAGAAATTAAGTCAAAAAATAACAGAATTATTAATTTTAGTATAAACTTACTTTGCGAAGTTGATGTTAGTGATAAATATGATTCAAAACTTCATTTAATAAAACTTCTTGAAAAAAACGATAGCATTGATGCTAATGCTAAGATGGATACTAGCTTGTATTATAAAGTTTTTCTTAAAAGAACTATGCTTGAATTAAACAAGCTTGAACTGTTTGAAGGAATTGTTAAAACACGCTATAATAAAGATATGAATTTTAATCACCTTATATGCACTTTCGCTAAAATAGACAATTATTATAATGATATTTCTGTAGTAGAAACACCTTCATTACCAAGAAAAGATAGTTTGTATGAACGAATTCCTAAAATTAGTGTATATCTATGCAACGATTATCACGAATATGCAAGAAATAACATAAGGAAAAAGTATGAAGTCGAAAATATTTATCAACAAAATGATAGTATTATTTTTAAGCTTACTTATAAAGAAAAGAAAAAAAAGCAAGTTTATATTGAACAAAGGACTTACTACTTTTTTGTAAATAATATCATTAGCAAAGTTGAAAGATACCATGATTATGATAAGAATATATTAAGGGTACCATTTTTTGCAAATAGTAGCATAAGTTATCGTTCAATAACAGATTATCGATATGATAACACTATTAACATAGCAAACCGTAAGAAAAAATACGGAACTTATTATCAAAAAATAAATCAAACTCTTGTAACAGAAATGTATTATGAAGCAATTTCTAATCCTAATTTAGATTTTGAAATCGAAACAAATAATAATACAATAACAAACTATTTACCAAATTTAATAAAAAAAATATATCCTGATATAATTATTCCAAGTAGTCCGATATCAGTATATAAGATGAGTTTTTAAAAATTTACCAAAAGCAAGAACAATTAGTTAAGTCTGTTTAAAAAGCCGGTAATTTTTATCGGCTTTTATTTTTTTAAGAAAAAAAACTCCCTGTTTCCGCCTCAGCTCTCGACCGATAATTATCGGCCATTTCGAGCGAAGCTCCACTTTGCGAGAAATCTCCCCTGCTATGCTCATATTAATTGTTTTTCTTGTTATTTATTTTTCTGAGACCGTTTTTTGGCTTTAATGACTCAAACGACCTCAATGACAGCAATTTGTTGCTGTCATTGAGGTCGTTAATGTCGTTTTTCATTATTATTCTTATTTCTAGCGTCTATTCTTGCTTTTGTCATTCTTTCTCTGAGACCTCCCTCTCTTAAAAACACATCGCCATTGCTACTAAAAACACAAAGGGTTATCCAATATTTGAACTTAATATTAATTTAATTTTCTAAAAAAACTCCGACTTTTAAAACTCGAACCGATTTGATGACGAAAAACGAAACTTTATTTAAGGAGTTACGTATAATCTAAGATGAAGTTGTTGGTTTTGTAATTAAAGTGGGGGTTTTGGCGGGTTTTTTGCCATTTATTGCAAAAATCATGACAAAACAAGCATAATATTTCAACAAATTCAGAACATGAGAATAATTTAGCTTTTAATTTTTAACTTCTCGTTTTGAGCAAAGCGAAATGCGAGAAATCAAAATTAGTGTAATTCGTGGTTGTCCTCCTTCGAGTTTTGAGCGTAGCGAAAAACGAGAAGCCAAAATTAGTGTAAATTCGTGCAATTCGTGGTTGTCATCTTCGAGTTTTGAGCGTAGCGAAAAACGAAGAAGCCAAAATTAGTGTAAATTCGTGCAATTCGTGGTTGTCATCTTCGAGTTTTGAGCGTAGCGAAAAACGAGAAGCCACTTTCGACTTTATAGGCTTTCGACTTTCAACTTTTAACTCCTCGTTTTGAGCGTAGCGGAATGCGAGAAGCAATTTCAAGACTCCATTTTTTTTAGCCCCAATTAACTTAGGTTTAATAACAGGAATTTAAACATATTTTATTCTTATATTTGCGAAAATTTTACTATTAGTAAATTGAAATAATGAGCTAAATCGTTTAAGAAATTACGAAAAAGATTTTTATGAAAAAAGAAACGATACAATTGGGGGTAAATGGTTTTGGTAGAATTGGCAAATTAGTTTGCCGAATGCTATTAAGCGACAAAAATTTTAATCTAGTGCAAATCAACGACCCTATGTCAGCAGAAATGATTGCACATCTTTTAAAATATGATAGCTTACACGGGCAATTTGAGGCAGAAATTCAACATGGCGAAAATTACATAAGTGTAAATGGTGAAAAAATAGCTGTTACAAATTTCACAAATCCTGCTCAAATTCCCTGGAATGAAAATAAAGTTAATATTGTTGTTGATTCAAGCGGAAAGTTTAAAACTGCTTCAAGCCTAGAAGGACATTTGAAAATGGGCGCTGAGACTGTGATTTTAAGCTCACCAGCAGGTGATTCTTCTGTTGAGCGATCAGTTGTTATGGGGCTAAATCACAAAAGTATTAGTCTTGATGACAAAATAATTTCAAATTCATCATGTACTACTAATTGTGTTGCAATTGTTTTAGAAGTATTATTTAGACATTTTGGTGTAAAAACAGCTTTTATGAACACTGTTCACCCTTTTACAAACAACCAAAATTTACAAGACGGATTTCATAAAGATATGCGTAGGGCAAGATCTGCATTTAATAATATAATTCCAACAACAACTTCAGCTATTGAAGCAACTAAGCTTATATATCCAGAATTAAAAAATAATTTTGACGGCTTTGCAACAAGAGTACCAGTGGCTGATTGTTCTTTTGTAGAACTTGTAGCTAAACTGAAAACAAAAGTTGATGTAGAAACAATTAATTCTGCCTTTCTTAAAGAATCTAAGGGCGATTTAAAAAAATATTTAGAATATACCAAAGACCCTATTGTTAGCAGCGATGTGCAAAGAAATAGACATTCAGCAATTTTTGATTCGCAGTTAACACGAGTATTAGATGATGATTTAATTCAAATTGTTGCATGGTATGATAACGAAACTGGCTATTCTGCACGTATTGTAGATTTAATAAAATATATTTCGGACTTATGAAACAACAAATTAATTCAAAAGCTTTAGAGGTTAATTTATCAGAAACTCAAAAAATAATAGTTGATATTCCTGAAGAACATTTATGGTTTTTATCTCTTTCAAAAAATTATTATGGTATTAATCAACGAAGCTCAGAATTTTTTAAAGAGCTTAATCACCCTTATTCTAATAGTAAAATTGTTGTTGAAGGACTTATAAAAATTTTAAACGATGAGTTTTGGGTATATAAAAATCTAAAAGAAAAAGATAGAATTTATAAAGTTTTATTTAATATTTTAAAAGACTTATTAAAAAGAAAAATACCAGATAAGGAATCTAAGTTTGTAGTGCAAAATTACTTGCAGTTTTTTTCAAATAATTTTGATGATATAAAATTACTAGAAAATGGAATTGAAGATTTTATTGAAATACTTAGAGAACATATGAACGACAATTTATTTGCCTACCTAAGTAATATTTCATTTTTTAGAAATTCTTTTAAAAAAGCCGCAAACAACGAAACTAGCAAAGAACTAATATTAAGCTTTACAAAAACGCTTTTTATAAAAAATGTTGAATTTTGGGAAAATACAACTAAAACAGAAGATTGGTATGAAAGCGTAAAAGACAAGTTTTCAGAAGATTACACTTCAACCATTCAGAAAATAGGAAAAGATTTTTATGATTATTATAGGCAAAAATTAAACCAAGCAAGCAATTATAATGAGCTAATAAAATATGGATTTACTTTTTCTGAAATTATTGAATTTTTGCGTAATAAAATAGTTGATTTCAAAGAAGCTACAGATCAGTTTGTTTTTATTTTCTTTTTACTTCATCTACCAGGAACAATATTTCACAGAGATTATATTTTAGTTGATTTGAATAGAGCTATTAAAAGGATTAGTAGAGAATGTAATAAAACTCAATGTATTAACTCTATAGAGATTTTATATTCTTTATTTTCAGATTTTAAATATAGCAATACTAATTTTATTTTAGACTCTATTTTAACTTTAGGAAAAGAGATTATAAATACAAAAAACAAAGAATTAATACATTATTTTGAGGAAAAAACAATTTTATTTGGTTTTATTAATCCCGGTGTTGCTTATTTAACAAACAATTGGGAAGTAAAAGTTAATCCAAACCACATAAAAAACATAAGAGTTTGGCAAGAACTTATTGCTTATGATCCTTTAACAATGAAAAAATTACTTTCTTCGCTAATTATTAATTTACGCATAGGAGGTATTTTTATTTTTGACACCGATTTGTTCCAAAAAGATATTAGTAAATTCTTAAACTCCAACATTTCGCCTATCTATAAACAAGTCAAGCAATTACTAAGAATATATCCAGTTTATTTTAATGAAATTGGTGCCGAAGGATTGCTCAGAGATGTTACAACAAAAGTTGACGAAATAACAAATCGTGGTGATAAATTAATTCATTTTTTAAGAAAGCAAATTCATACCGAAGGTAGCAATTCTCATATTAATATTACTTTAGAAATTATTAAATTTTGGTTTACCAAAGATAAAGAATTGCTTAAGCCAATTGTTCCAGACAATGTTTATCTAACAATAAACCCTAATAATCAATGGGTTGAAGGAGTAAACGAAGTTTTGACAAAAGCTTGCGAACTAAATAATTGTAGTTTTGATGAACTTATAAACCTTGACAAAAATAGTTTACAAAAATATTTAAATCGTCTTCCAAAACCAAAAAGCAAAGATACCCAGCGTGTAGCTTTAATGATAGAATTATATCATTTATTAAAAGAAAAGTATTTATTTTCTACAAATAATTTATCAAGTTTATTTAGCAAATACCATTATATAGAACAAAATACGGTTAAATCTTTGCTTGAATATATTGAAAAAGGTAAAAATTTTGAAGCATTAAAAATTATTTATTCTATAATGAAAGTTTTGAATGAGAAAATTTTTGATGAAAAACAAAGCGAAGCTTGGGAAAGCATTTATTATAAACGTCATATTGCTTTTGGAATTCCATCAATGTATGGACAATATCGCGAAGAAAAATTTGAAGCTATAGGCTTAACTTTTCGTTTAGAGCAAATTGCTTCATCATTAGTAGAAAAAATTTTAGAAGAAATAAAAACCGAATATTTTACCGCTAGAACACTAAAAGATATTTTTTTAGTTTTACAACTTATACGCGAAGGTTTGACTCTCGACGGTATTTATGACCAAGGTTTGGATTCTAATTTAAAAATGTTACAATATAGTTTAAGCTCCGAAAGTTTCACTATACGGCAATACATAAATATTTTCCAGTTTATGGAAAAAAACCTAAAAGAAATAATCAACAATTATTTTATACGCCCTTACGAAAAACAATTATCCATAATTATACCTTCCTACTTTGAAAAAGAAGACATAAAAAACAAAAATGAAATACACAAACTAATTATTCAGCAATCAGAAGTATTTTATCGTGATTTATTGTCTTCGGCATTTCTAATTCAATCTTTAGATAATTTTATTGCAAGAATACTCAATAATTTAAGACGCATGGATACCACTTTATCTGATGTAGAAGTTCAAAATATTATGTCTTATAATCCAGATAGTGTTATTAGCCCACTTTACCGCGAAAGATTAGAAATTGACAATCAAGTTTTTCTTGGTTCTAAAGCCTATTATTTAAAAAAATTATATCTCAACAACTTCCCTGTTCCTCCAGGATTTGTAATTACAACCGAAGTATTTAGACGGCTAAACTCAATTATGAAGATACAATCTTTATACGATGAAATTGATGGTTTAATTAAAAAGTATATTTCAAAATTAGAGAAAATTACAGGTTTGGAATATGGAAATCCTGAAAAGCCATTATTATTAAGTGTTAGATCTGGAGCTGCAATCAGTATGCCTGGAGCTATGAATACTTTTTTAAATGTTGGCATGAATGATGAAATTACTGAAACACTTAGTAAAAAAGACAACTATCCATGGACATCGTGGGATTGCTATAGACGTTTGCTTCAAACTTGGGGAATGGCTTATGGTTTGAATAGAAATGATTTTGATAAAATTATGTTAGAGTATAAGCAAAAATATAATATTCAAAGAAAAATCGATTTTACGCCAAAAACAATGAGAGATATGGCTTTTGCATATAAAAAACATCTAGAAACTAATAATGTTACTTTCGAGTCAGACCCATTTAAGCAAATTAGACAAGCCATTATTTCAGTGTTTAACAGTTGGGATTCTGCAAGAGCAAAAGTTTATAGAGAACATATGCAAATAGCAGACGAATGGGGAACGGCAGTAATAATTCAACAGATGATTTTTGGTAATTTACATAAAGAATCAGGCTCTGGGGTTCTTTTTACACATAATGCACAAGATAATATCCCGGGAATTAATTTAACAGGCGATTTTTCTTTCCTTAGTCAAGGCGAAGATATTGTTGCCGGATTAATCAACACCTTGCCAATAAGCGAAAATCAAAGAAAACAATATTATCATAATAGTCCAATATCTTTAGAATCAGCTTTTCCGAAAATTTATAAAAAACTAAAAGAAATAGCTTATGATCTAATTGAAAATTATGGTTTTGCCCATCAAGAAATTGAATTTACTTTTGAACATACAGAGCCAGAAGACCTTTATATATTGCAAACAAGAAGTATGATAATAAACAAACAAGACAAAACCGAGGTATTTGCAAGATCTGAAAAAAATATGGAATTAGTTGGAACCGGAATTGGAATTGGAAATCGCGTTTTAAATGGAATGGTAGTTTTTGATTTGAATGACTTAGCAAGACTAAAAGAAAAATATCCAAACAATAATGCTATGTTAGTTAGACCAGATACTGTACCTGATGATATTGAATTAATATTTGAATGCGAAGGCTTATTAACAGGCAAAGGAGGTGCCACATCACATGCAGCGGTAACTGCCGGAGGTTTAGGAAAAGTTTGTGTGGTAAATTGTGCTGATATGCTTGTTTATGAAAATGAAAAAAAAGCAGTGATACGGGGAGTTGAATTTAACTCTTTTGATTTAATTGCAATAGATGGAATTAAAGGGAATGTTTATAAAGGGAATTATCCAATAAAAACTCAAGAATTATTTTAACTATAAAAAAAACATTATGCTAGAAATCATTAACAAAAAAACACTAGGAATTAACGGTTTAGGAAGAATTGGTAAACTTACTTTATGGTATCATTTATCAAAAAAGTATTTTGACGGTATAGTAATTAACGTGGGAAGAGAAGTTGGTAAAAAGTTTGAAGATTTAATACATATGATTAGCTCAGACACAACTTATGGAAGATTAGATAATTTTTTATATGGTCATAGTGGTAAAAAAGCTGAAATCAAAATTATCGACAGAAACTCGGGTTTGATAAGCATAGATGATTTTTCGGTAAAATTTTTATACACTGATAGAAACCCAAAAGATATTAAATGGAGAGAAGAGGGAGTAAAAGTTGTTATTGACTGTACAGGAAAGTTTTTAGACCCAACTCTATCTGCTAACGATCCAAAAGGAAGCTTAACAGGACATATAGAAGCAGGTGCTCTAAAAGTTATTGCAAGTGCGCCATTTAAAATAAAAAATCTTGCTTTAGAAAATCCAGATGAATATCCTACATTAATTTATGGAATAAACCACAATAGTTTTGATGCTGAAAAACATCATATTATTTCTGCTGCAAGTTGCACAACAACAGGCTTAGCCCATATGGTAAAACCATTATTAGAAGATGAAGAAACTAAAAGAGTATTAACAGCCAGTATGACAACTGTACACGCAGCTACTAATACGCAAAGTGTTTTAGACTCTGTACCTACAACAGGAACTTCAGATTTGCGAAAAAATAGATCGGTTTTAAATAATATTATTTTAAGTTCAACCGGAGCTGCAAAAACATTAGAAAGAGTAATACCTCAAGCCGCTAATTTTGGATTTATGGCAGATTCTATTCGTATTCCTACTCCTAGTGTTTCGCTTATTTCACTAAATATTACTTTTAGTTCTCGATTAAACGAAAATGGGATGCCTTATATAAATGCTCAATATTTAAAAGAAATTTACAAAACCGCAGCAAGTGGCTCACAAAAAAACCTTTTGTACTTCTCTGATATTCAGAACGTTTCTACTGATTTAATGGGTTTAAATGCAGCTGTTGTTATTGAAGGCAATGAATTGCATACAAGAACCGGTTTTTTACAATTACATCCAGATACTTTGTTACAAGCAGGCATTCACGAAACTAATGAAGTAAACCTACCCGTAACTCATGCAAAAATATTAGGCTGGTACGATAATGAATACGGTAGTTATGTTTATTGTCTTGGGCAACTCGCAGAATTTGTTGACTCACAAATAAATTAAATTTAATTAAAATTTAATGATTTTAAACCCTTTAATTTAGAAATATTTTATACTTTTGTTGTATATTTTAAAAGAGAAATGCTAAAACGGATTTTTAGATTTTATTATCAGGGTTTTCGTGATATGCCTAAATGGGGCAAGCAAATTTGGTTAATACTTTTAATTAAATTATTCGTTATTTTCGTTTTAGTTAAATTTATTTTCTTTCCAAACTTTTTAAAAACAAATTTTTCAACAGATAAAGAGCGTAGCGACTACGTTTTTAATGAATTAATTAATAAATCAGAAAATGACTCAATTACTGTTAAACATTGACTTGTCTTTAGTAGATTGGTCTAGGGCTCAATTTGCCTTAACTGCAATGTATCATTGGTTATTTGTTCCATTAACATTAGGTATATTATTTATAATAGCCATAATGGAAACTATTTATGTAAAAACAAACGACCCTGAATGGAAACGCATAACTAGATTTTGGATGAAATTATTCGGAATTAATTTTGCTATTGGTGTTGCTACAGGATTAATTCTTGAATTTGAATTTGGCACAAACTGGTCAAACTATTCATGGTTTGTTGGCGACATATTTGGTGCTCCATTAGCTATTGAAGGAATTATGGCATTTTTTATGGAATCTACTTTTATTGCCATAATGTTTTTTGGTTGGAATAAAGTAAGCAAAAAATTTCATCTTACAGCAACTTGGTTAACAGCAATTGGGGCAAGTTTATCGGCTTTGTGGATTTTAGTAGCAAACGCCTGGATGCAAAACCCCGTAGGAATGCAATTTAACCCGATAACTGCAAGAAACGAAATGATGAATTTTTGGGAAGTGTTGTTTTCGCCGGTAGCAATAAATAAATTTTTACATACAGTTTTTAGCGGATATACGCTTGGAGCTTTATTTGTTATCGGAATAAGCTCGTTTTATTTATTGAAAAAACGTGAAATTTTATTGGCAAAACGCAGTATTATTATAGCTTCTGTTTTTGGAATGATAGGAATTTTAATGACAATTTTCACTGGTCATGGCTCAGCCGTTCAAGTTGCGAAACACCAACCCATGAAACTTGCTGCAATGGAAGGCTTATACGAAGGTGGAAAAGAAGCTGAACTAATGGCTTTTGCTATTTTAAACCCTAAAAAAACTTTTGACAATGAAGAAAATCCTTTTCTAATAAAATTTGGCTTTAAAGGCATGTTGTCATACTTAATAGATTTTAATACGCAAACTTATGTTGCAGGCATAAATGATTTAATCCACGGAAATCCTGAACAAAATATTTTATCTGTTGCTGATAGAAAAATTTTAGGAGATTCTGCTTTAAATGCACTATTGGATTATAAAAAAGCTGTGGAAAATGATGATGAAGTTTTAGCAAATAATAGTTTGAAAATTATAGACAGAAATTTTTCTCATTTTGGCTATTCATATGTTCAAAAACCCGAAGATATAATTCCACATATTCCTTTGGTTTTTTATAGTTTCCACTTAATGGTAATATTTGGAAGTTTATTTGTTTTGATATTTTTAATTTTTGGTTGGTTAACAATAAAAAATAAAATTGATAATTTTAAATATTCAAAACTTATTTATATTCTTGGGCTTTTAGGAATTCCAATGGCATATATTGCAAGCGAATCGGGTTGGATAGTTGCAGAAGTAGGCCGACAACCCTGGGTAATTCAAGATTTAATGACAACAAGTGCAGCAGTAACAAATATTAGCTCGGCTTCGGTTCAACTAACATTTTGGATTTTTGCATTTATTTTTACTATATTATTAATTGTTGAAATTAGTATAATGTCAAGATTTGTTAAAATAGGTCCTGAAAAACCTAAAAATGAAGGAGGAAAATAATTATGATTACATTAGAAATAAGTCATCTGTTTTTACAACAATATTGGTGGTTTTTAGTATCATTTCTTGCAGCTAGTTTAGTGTTTTTAATGTTTGTTCAAGGTGGGCAAACCTTGATTTTTTCTATTGGAAAAACTAATTTAGAAAGAAATTTAATCATTAATACTTTGGGTAGAAAATGGGAACTCACTTTTACTACTTTAGTGGTTTTTGGAGGTGCATTTTTTGCTTCATTTCCCTTATTTTATGCAACAAGTTTTGGCGGTGCTTACTGGGCTTGGACAGCTTTGTTGTTAGCATTTACTATTCAAGCAATTTCTTATGAATATAGAACTAAAAAAGGAAACCTGTTTGGTCCAAAATTTTTTGAAGCACTTATGTTTATAAATGGATTATTTGGAACTTTACTAATTGGAATTATTGTTGGCACAATGTTTAATGGAGCTGAATTTTCATTAAACAGCCTAAACAACATGTCTTGGCATAATTCTGCTCGTGGATTAGAAGCAGTTTTAAATTGGCATAATCTATCCCTTGGTTTAGCAATATTTTTTCTTGCCCGAATTTCTGGTCTTTTATATTTTATTATGACTGTTGATGATGAAAACGTTTATGCTAATTCAAAAAAACGACTATTGTATAATGCCCTTCCATTTTTAGTGTTTTTTATTGCTTTTATCATTAAACTTCTAATAATAAGCGGCTTTGCTATTGATAATCAAGGAAAAGTTTTTATGGAAAATTATAAATATTTGAATAATTTTCTGCAAATGCCTATTGTTTTAATTATGTTTTTACTTGGCCTTATTGGAGTTTTATTTGGAATTATTAAAACATATTTTTCAAAAACTAAATTTGATAAAGGATTTTGGTTTACATCTGTGGGAATAGTCCTAACAGTACTTGCTTTATTTTTAAATTTAGGATATAATAATACAGCTTTCTATCCTTCAAGCTACGATATTCAAAGCTCATTAACAATTCAAAATGCTTCTTCCTCATTATTCACCTTACAAGTTATGAGCATAGTTTCATTGTTTATACCTGTTGTTATTGCTTATATTATTGTAGTTTGGCGTGCAATGAATAAAACAAAAATTTCTAAACAAGAAGTTGAAGATAAAAATGAAATTACTTATTAAAATATACAACTATGCAATATATAAACGAAATACTTATGCTGCTTTCATGGCCTCTGCTTATTTTCATAGCTTATGTTTTAGGGCGTTTGGGCTTAAAAAATTTTGATAAAAATAATAAAAAACTAAAATAATTTATGATTACTTCGTATCAGTTTGTAAAATTTAGGGAAGATTCTTTTGTTGAATTTCATCGTCAATTGACAGAAATGAACACAATCTCATGTTTTGATTTTGAAGATAGTATTATGGATTTTAAAACTAATGATTCTAACCGCTACAAATCAGACCATAGGGAAAAAGTGATGAGATTGCTAAATAAGTTTAAATCGAAAATTTTAAAAACATGGTTAGGTTTTAGAATTAACGAATATGGCACAAATAAATATTTTGACGATATAGCTGCAATTAAAAGTTTAGGAGATATTAAAATTCGTTGTATATTTTTATCTAATTGTTCATCTGTAAAAGTTTTAAAAACATTTTTATCAGAAACCGAAGATATTAGATACGATGAAGTTATTCCAATTATTGAAAGTAACGAAGCTTTTAATAATTTAGAAGAAATATTGAAATTAAAAGACCCACGTTTTAAAAATATTGCATTCGGACATTGCGACTATAATCTAAGTTGTAATTTATTTCCATTTGTTCATCAAGATAATCCCAAATACTGGTATTGGATTAAAAAGTTTGAACAAGTTTGCAAACAAGAAAATATAGGTTTTATTAATTCGCTTTACTTAAATGTAAATCATAACAACTATTTTAATTTAATGTTAAAAAATACAAGTAGATTTTTTGATAATTGGGGACAAATAACTCTGACTACCGAACAAAGTAAATTATGTTATAATTTTAAAGACGACAAGATTTTAAACCTTCCTGAATTTGATTTAATTGGAAATAATTCTATAAAAGATTTTGCAACAAAAATTATTACACTTTTCGACAAATATAATCCTGAAGGCAAAGGTTATACTATAATGCCGGAAACAAAAACTTTTATTAGTCCTCACGAATATGTTGCCGCCAAAAGATTTGTAAACGAATAAATATATATTTTAATAAAATGAAAAAAAATGCTTTAATATCTGGTGCTACAGCAGGAATTGGAAAAGCTACAGCACTTTTATTATCAAAAAATGGGTATAATTTAATTTTAACAGGAAGACGCAAAGAAAGGTTAGACAAGCTAAAAATAGAAATAGAATCTCAATCAAAAGTTAAAGTAATATGTTTAAACTTTGATATTCGTTCTAATAACGAAGTTTGCAAAGCTATTGACAGTTTGCCACAAGATTTTAAAAAAATTGATTTATTAGTAAATAATGCTGGCTTGGCAATGGGACTAAGCACAATTCAATCTGGAGATTTAGAAGATTGGGAAACAATGATAGATACTAATATTAAAGGACTCTTGTATTTAACTCTTAAAATTGCTCCTTTAATGATTGAACAAAAAACTGGACATATAATAAATATTGGTTCTATTGCAGGAAAAGAAGTATATCCCAACGGAAATGTATATTGTGCCACAAAACATGCCGTTGATGCTTTAAGCAAGTCCATGCGTATTGACATGCTTCCATATGGAATTAAAGTTACCCAAATTGCACCCGGAATGGTTGATACAGAATTTTCAACAGTTCGTTTCCACGGCGATAAAGAAAAAGCCGACAAAGTTTATGAGGGACTAACTCCGCTTTATGCCGAAGATATTGCCGAAATTATATTATTCGTTGCTAATAGACCAAAACATGTAAATATAAATGATATATTAGTAACACCACTTGCCCAAGCTACTGCCACAAATCTTGTAAGAAACTGTTAAAATATGCAATTTCAAGAAAATAAAAATTTACTAATTGAATTAGCTTTAAAAGCAGGAAACGAAACTTTAAAATATTTTAGAAAAGATTTTGACGTAAATTTAAAATCAGATAACTCACCTATTACAATAGCTGATATTGCAGCAAACGAAATAATTATAAACGGTTTAAAAAACACTAATATTGAAATTATCAGTGAAGAATCGGAAAATTTAAGTTTTGAAAAAAGAAAAAATCTTAAAAAATTTTGGATAGTTGACCCAATAGATGGGACAAAACAATTTGTAAAAGGCGAAGACGAATACACGATAAACATTGCTTTAATTTGTGAAAATACTGTAGTAGAAGGAATTGTCTTTGCTCCTGCTAAATCAGAATTGTATTATGGAAACATAAATTTAGGTGCAGAAAAAATTAATACCTTAACTAATAAAGTTGAAAATATTAAAATTAATCATAAAATTGAAAAACCAAAATTAGTTATCAGTAAATCACATTTGAATAAAAAAACTATAGATTTTGTGAATGCTTTTAAGCAAAAATTCCAAAATACTAAATATGAAAATCTAGGCAGTTCTTTAAAACTTTGTGCTGTTGCAAGCAATATGGCAAATATTTATCCACGCTTAGGTCAAATTAATGAATGGGATATTGCAGCAGGACATGCAGTGCTAAAATCTGCAGGAGGAAATGTTTTTGATTTCGAAACAGGAAAAGAAATTATTTATAATTCTGAAATCTCAAAACACCCGACTTTTTTGCCATAAAAGATTTTGATTTCAAACAACAATTAATAGAAATTTACAAAAATAATGTTTTGTGAAATTTAATTATTAAACAAATATTTACTTAATTTTAAAAAATATTTTTAATTTGCAAATTTTAAAAACTCAAAAAAATGGCAAAATTATTTTTTTAGACAAATTTATAAAATTATCTAACAAGCTAATAATGAACACGATACGTTCAAAAATCATTACTTAAATTCACTCAATATGTAACCATTTGGTTACTAACCATTCGGTTACTAACCATTTAGTTACTAACTAAAAGGTTACAAAATATTTGGTTTTTTGAAAAATATACTTTATATTTGTAATAAATTTACGAAAATGAAAAAAATGCCTTTTATATTCGGCAAATCTGCTGATTCTAATAATTTTACAGACAGAGAAGAAGAAAGCTTACAACTAGAAAGAAATTTCAAATCATCTGTAAACACCATAATTATATCACCAAGACGTTGGGGGAAAACTTCTTTGGTAGAAAACGTTACAAATAAACTAAAAGTAAAAAACAAAAACATCAAAATTTGTTTAATGGATGTTTTTAATATTCGTACTGAAGGAGAATTTTATGAATATTTTGCCAAAGAAGTTTTAAAAGCAAGTGCTTCTCGTTGGGAAGAAATGGTGGCAAATGCTAAAATGTATCTTTCCCATTTATTGCCTAAAATAAGTTTTTCCGCAGACGGACAATCAGAAATTTCTTTCGGAGTTGATTGGAAAACATTAAAAAAACATCCTGACGAAATTTTAAATCTTCCTCAAAGCATAGCAAAAGCTAAAAATATTAATCTAATAGTTTGTATAGACGAGTTTCAGTCAATTGGTGAATTTCCGGAAAGCTTAGCTTTTCAACGTAAATTACGTGCTCAGTGGCAGCATCATCATAATGTTGCATATTGTCTATATGGTAGCAAAAGAACAATGCTTTTAAATATTTTCGCAAACTCTCACATGCCATTTTACAAATTTGGAGATCTTATGTTTTTAGAAAAAATAAGCAATGAAAAATGGGCTGAGTTTATAAAAACAAAATTTGAAGAAAGTGGTAAACGTATAAAAATTGAACAAGCTGAATATTTAGCACAACTTGTTGATAATCACTCTTATTATGTTCAACAATTAGCACAACAATCTTGGTTGAGAACAGCTACAAGTTGCAATGTGAAAATTATTGATGCCGCATTACAAGGTATTAAAAATCAATTAAGTTTATTATTTGTTGGACAAATTGAAACTCTATCGCCAACACAAATTAATTTTTTAAAAGCAATAATAGACGGAGTTAGTGAATTTTCTACACAAGATAATTTGCGAAAATATCGTTTAGGAAGTTCTGCAAATATTAGCAAGATAAAAAAAACACTTAGTAATAGAGAAATTATTGATATTATTGGTACAGATATTGAAATTTTAGACCCAATTTTTAAATTATGGCTTATAGAAAACTATTTTTAAACAAAGCAAAAAAAACTTTGTAAATTAAATAAATATGAAAAACACTCAGATAATATTGAAATACTTTTTTTATAGTTTTCTATTTTTATTTTACAATTGTATTAGCTCTGCACAAGATTTTCAACTACAAACAGGTGATTTATTGTTTCAGCTTGGCAAAATTGAAGGAATAAATCAAGCAATTGCCGAAGTAACTTCAGGCGAAAGTCATATTTCTTATACACATGTAGGTGTTGTTTTAATTGAGAACGATACTGTTTTTGTAATTGAAGCAAGACCACCTGAAGTTTGCAAAACGCTTTTAGACAGCTTTCTTGTACGCTCAGAATATTTTGAAGATAAACCGATTGTAGCAGTAGGCCGACTAAAACATGAGTATAGAGAAATTATTCCACAAGCTATTATTCGTGCAAAAAAACTATTGGGAAAACCTTATGACTATATTTTTTATCCTGATAACGATGCTTATTATTGTAGTGAGTTAGTTACTTTATCATTCCTAGACTCAGAAAATTCACCAATTTTTGAATTAGTAAATATGAATTTTCGAGATGCGGAAGGAAATTTACCAATATTTTGGATTGAACACTTTGAAAAGTACAATGCTAATATTCCCGAAAATTGCAAAGGCTCTAATCCTGGTGATTTGTCAAAATCGAATAAAATAGAAATTGTTTATCGCTATTTTTAAAAATAGTAATCCAAAACTGTCAGACTAAAAAAACATAATAATTTTATGATTTTTTCATCAAAAACCAAGTGTTAAGAAAATTTTTAATTTGCGTATAAATTACAAATTTCTCAT
>JALOAQ010000066.1 GCA_023228725.1 Bacteroidales bacterium
ATGACTGGACTTATGTGGATTTAAGCTGGATTGAGATTGCCGACAGTCTTTTGTTTTATATATATTCTTCTGATTCAGGAGATTATGGAATTAATACTCCTGGATATTTTTGTATTGACAATTTTGCAGATACTTACCCTGAAAATATTCCGGAATTTAAAACCGATATTAAAACTGATTATTATATAAATTCCGGTGAAACTGTAAAATTAAATGCTTTTGTAAAAGGTGGAGTTCAGCCTTATAGTTTTGAGTGGTCAAATTATGAAGTTTTAGACCAAGCTGACAGCCAAACGCCAATTGCAAATGTTACAGAAAATACAAGTTTAACTCTTGTAGTAAAAGATGCAAAAGGAAATTCAAAAACAGAAACTGTGAATATTTGGCTTGATGCAACAAATATTTCCGAAAATAAAACTTTTGAAGCCAAAGTTTATTTTAATCAAAACAATATTTTAAATATTGACAGCGAAAAAGAGATAAATTCTTTAAAAATTTTTGATATAACTGGAAAACAAATTCCTATTAATTTTCACAAATCAAACAATGTAAATATAGATTTATCTTTTCTGCCACAGGGAGTTTACATTATTCGTTTAAGTGATGGTATTTCAAGTTATTCAACAAAAATTGTAAAATAAAATATTTAAGCAATGAAATTATCTTTATTATTTTTTGCTTTATTCTTATCGGTTTTTTCGCTTTTTGCACAAAATTTTCCGCAAGGCACAAATGCAATTCATAAAGATTCGTCCGTCATTGTTGCTTGGGCGGTATCTGCTATTGTTGAGCGTGGGTATATCAACATTTCAGATACTGCCTTTACTTATTCTGAGGCTGGAATTACTTCTAATAAAGCATGGAAAGGCCAAGTTGAAGATGCACTTGGAAAAGCTGACGGAAAAACTATTTCCTTAGGTGATGCTGGTTATATTATTTTAGAATTTGAAAATCCTATTTTTGACGGAGAAGGCCATGATTTTGTAGTTTTTGAAAATGCTCTATTTTCGCCACCAAATCAAACTCAGTTAGCTTTTATTGAGCTTGCTTTTGTTGAAGTTAGTAGTAATGGAGTTGATTTTGCAAGATTTCCTGCAATTTCACAATATCAATTTAATACTCAAATTTCTAGTTTCGAAGCTGTGGATAGAGATTATTTTACAAATTTTGCAGGAATTTACCCTGTATTTTATGGTGTGCCTTTTGATTTAGCAGAAATTGAAGACCCAAATGTAGATATTCAAAATATTACTCATATAAAAATTATTGATGTAGTAGGAAATATTAATCCGGAATTTGCTTCTTACGACTCCCAAGGAAATATTGTAAACGATGCTTGGCCAACTCCTTTTGCAAGTTGTGGTTTTGATTTAGATGCTGTTGGAGTAATTAATTCTACAAGTGATGTGAAAAATTTTAGTAAAAATAATTTTGAAATATATCCAAACCCAACAAAAGATTTTATAAAAATTAATTCAGAAAATAATATTCAAGAAATTTTTATTTTTGATAATCAAGCAAGAGTTTTAATTCATAAAAGAAATATAGAAAATAATAGCATTTTAGACCTAAGTAACTTAAATTCAGGAGTTTATTTTATTAAAATTTTCAGCAGAGATTTAGTTTTTACAAAAAAAATTATTAAATTTGATTAAGAAAACTTTCAATATTATCATAATTTTATTCTTTGGAAACTTTGTATTTTCACAAGAAATACATTTTCCAGACACAATAAAAATAATTGACGAAGTTTTTATTTATGCAGAAAAAAAACTTTCAGAAACTGGTCAGAAAATTAATAAAATTGATAGTCTAATTATTGAAACCAAACTTTTAAATGATGTTTCTGCTTTACTTTCTGAAAATTCTAGTATTTTTATAAAATCATACGGTAGGGGATCTATGGCAACAGCTTCGTTTAAGGGAACAAATGCTTCACACACCAAGCTTACCTGGAATAATATTGAGTTAAATTCTCCTTTAATGGGAATTGTTGATATGTCGCAAATTCCTGTTGCAATAAGTGAAAATATAAAACTTTATTATGGAGCATCTTCTTTAATTAAAAATTCAAACGCTTTGGGTGGATTAATTGAGCTAAATTCCACAACAAGCTGGTCTAAGGGCGTGAAAGCCAAAATTATAAGTCAACTTGCATCATATTCTTCTTATGATAATTTTGGCGAAATTAGGTTTGGAAACTCTAAAATTCAGTCTGTTACAAAATTTTATCATTCAACTTCAAAAAATAATTTTCCATTTTTAAATAATGATATTAGCGAGCAACAAATTGAATATCGACAAAATGCCGACTACTTAAAATATGGTTTTGTTCAAGAAGTTTATTTTAAACCAAATATACATAATCTTTTTTCCGTAAAATTTTGGAAACAATTATCAGACAGGGGAATTCCTGGTTTAACAAGCAACGAAGCTGGACCAAATAACAATAAAAACCGTCAAAATTCAAATTTGAATATTTATTCGACAAACTATACGCATTATGGTAAAAAAATTAGGTTTGAAATTAATCATGGGGCAAATTTTCAAAATTCAAATTATAAAAGCACAAATTATATTAATGGTATTGGCTTTTTAAATGTTGTTAATGCTTTTTCAAAATCAAATTCTATATTTAATTCAATTTCTTCTAAGTATAATATTAGTGATAAAACAGAGTTTAATTCGCAAATTAATTATAATTTTCATTTTGTAAATTCAGATGAAAGCATTTTAAATCAAACATTTACAGCAAAAAGACAAGAAGGGGGACTTAATATTTCTGTTTATTCAGAAATTCTTAAAAATTTAAAAACTGGTATTTTGCTTAGACAAGATTTTTACGATAAAACTTTAAGTCCTTTTATACCTTCACTTTCGGCAGAATACTTTTTTGAAAATAATTTGAGTGTACGTGCTTCTGTTTCAAGAAATTATAATTTACCAAGTTTAAATGATTTATATCTTAAACCTGGCGGTAATCCAAATTTAAAAGCTGAAATTGGAAATAGTTCAGATATTGGTCTTTCTTATTTTTTGAATATTAAGAATTTTTCTTTAAAAAGCGATTTTGACTTAAATTTCAGTAAAATAAACAATTGGATTTTATGGCGCCCCACAGCTATGGGTTATTGGGAACCTGATAATATTGAGGTAGTTATCGCTTCGGGTTGCGAAACTAATTTAATTTTTGAATATAAATTGAATAAGCTAAAATTTAAAAATATTGCAAATTATTCTTTTACGAAATCTGTTCGCAGCGATGAAAATGAAAATATGAATAATAATTCTCTTGGTAAGCAATTGCCTTATATTCCAAGGCATTCAGCAAATATATTTTCACAAATTTCTTGGCAAAACTTTTTCTTTTCTTATCAATGGACATATTTTAGCACAAGATACACAAGTTCTGCCGCAGAACCCGGAGTTTTAGTAAGTATTTATCCGTATTTTATGAATGATATTGGTTTTGGTAAAAATTTTTATTTTAAGAAAATTGATTTTTCTTTGAATTTCAAGATATATAATTTGTTTAATGAAAAATACAGGTCGGTTTTGTGGCAAGCTATGCCGGGACGAAATTACAGCTTACAATTAAGTATAAAACTAAAATGAAAGAAATGAAAATTATATATAAAGCTTTGTTTTTGTTCATACTGATTTCAAGTATTTTTATTTTTTCCTGCATGAAAGACGATTTTCGACCAATTAGCGAATTTAACACTAATTCAAGAGGTGTTTTTATTGTTTGTGAAGGAAATTTCATGTATGGAAACGCTTCTCTTTCGTATTATTCGCCACTTGAAAAGAAAATTGAAAACACTATTTTTATCCGAGCAAACGGAATACCCTTAGGCGATGTTGCCCAAAGTTTAACAATTCACAAAAACACAGCCTGGATAGTTATAAACAATAGTGGAAAGGTTTATGCAATAGATATTGATAATTTTAAAATTAAAGGGAAAATAACAGGCTTAGTTTCACCTAGATATATGCGTTTTGTAAATGAGCAAAAGGCTTATATTACTGATATGTACGCTAAAAATATTTATATTGTAAATCCTGAAAATTTCTCTTTAATAAAAACTATAAATATTGATGATGCTAGTGGAAATTTTTATAATCATTCTTCGGAGCAAATAGTAATTTATGAAGATAAATTATTTATAAACACTTGGTCTTACGATAATAAAATTTTAGTAATAAATACAAATACCGATGAATTAATTGATAGTATTGAAGTTTTTAAACAACCTAGAAAAATTATTGCTGACAAATACAAAAATCTTTGGGTCTTATGCGATGGGGGAGGTGAAAATTCTGATTATCAAGGCGATGCAGGTATTGTAAAAATAAATATGCAAACACACAAAATTGAAAATAGTTTTATTTTTCAGAATAAAGAGAATATAACTGATATGCAAATTAACAAAACTGGCGATACAATTTTTTATGTAAATAAAGATGTATTTAGATTTCACGTAAATTCTGCGAGTTTACCTGAAAAAGCTTGGATTAGTTCTGGAAATAAAAACATATATGCAATTGCACAAGACCCTTATAACTATGATTTTTACATTTCAGACGCTGTTGATTTTATGCAATCTGGCATGATTTATAGATTTAATTCAAATTTGTATTGCCTTGATAGCTTTGCAGTTGGGATAATTCCTAATTCCTTTGTTTTTAAATAAAGAGGGAAAGTCGAATTTATAGACTTTAGACTTTATAGACTTTCAACTTTATAGACTTTCTACTTTACAGACTTTCTACTTTACAGACTTTCGACTTTTAACTTCTTTTGAGCGTAGCGAAAACGAGAAGCCAAACAAAAAATGAATTCAAATTAGTATTTATTCTTTTTATTTAATTAAGTTTGCAGTTAATATTTTGAAACTTTATGAATACTAAGTTTATACATTCAAAAAAAATAAATATAATTCTTATTTTAAGCCTTTTGCTTTTCACTAGCATTATATATTTTGGAGTAAAAAAATTTGGTTTTGTAAATTGGGATGATGACGAAAATATTGTTACAAACCCGAGTCTCACAGAATTTAGTATCAATAATCTTCACAAACATTATTTAGACGATAGGTATAAAGCTATTGCGATATGGACTTTTATGGCTGAATATCAAGCTTTTGGACATAATTCAAAATATTATCATTTAAATAATTTACTGCTTCATTTACTTAATATTGTTTTAGTTTTTATTTTTATAAAAAAACTTATTCCAAAAAATAGATTTACTCCTTTAATTGTTAGCATTTTATTTGCTTTACATCCAGCATTTGTTGAGCCAATAGCTTGGGTTACAGGACGTAAAGATTTACTTTTTGTATTATTTAGTTTACTTTCTTTTCATAGTTATTTAAAATTTTTAAAATTAGAAAAGCGATATTTAAAATATTTAATCTTACTTCTTACAGGATTCTTGGTTTATTTAGCTAGTTTATCAAAAATTCAAGCAGTTACTTTACCCCTAGTTTTCTTTTTAATAGATTGGTTAAAATATAGAAAATTAAATTTTTCGAGTTTTTTGGAAAAACTAATTATATTTTTATTAATTATTGATATGTTTTATGCAATTTTAGTGATAATATCAATATTCTTAATACTATATTTATATAAACCTGTTTTTAAAATTATGTCCAAAAACATTTGGCTAAAAACAATATCAAGCATAATATTATTTTTAATAATTTTATTTTCGAAATATCATATAATGGGAATGGTAGAAAATCAATTAAAACACAGGTTTTTTTACTATTTAACAGAAATATTACTTTGGCTTAGCTACTTTTTTGTTTTATTTTTATTCTTTTTCAAAAATTATTCTAAAAAATTATCATTATTTTCAAAAAAAATGTTTCGATTTAAAAAGCTTAATATTTTAATTGCCAGTTTTATAGGAATTGTATTTATTTTAATTTTTCAATTTGACTATATAATTTTATATTTTCATAACTTACAAGGATTATGGAATATTACACCTGAGCATAGCAGTTATTTTAGTTTAAGCGAACGTTTTTTACTTCTTGGTTCAAGTTTATTTTATTATTTAAGCCGGTTTTTTTTATTAAAGTCCCAAGACCCAATGATACCCTATCCAAGTAGATTAGCTGATGCTTCCCTGCCAAGTTATTTAAGTTTTGAATTAATTGTAATTAGTATTATTTTAGGAATAAGTCTTTTTATTTTATTAAAATATTTTCGTAAAAAGCGTATTATTTGGTTTGGAATTTTGTTCTTTTTAATAAATATTGGCATAGTACTTCATATAATACCTATAGAAGGCAGGGTTTTGGTTGCCGACCGCTATACTTATTTATCTTATATTGGTTTATTTATAATAATTGGTTTAATTGCAGATTATTTCATCCAAAATAAAAAAGGGGCTATTGTTCTCGGAATTTTGGGTTTGTCTGTTATTTTCATGTCATACACGAGTTTTCAAGATAAAAAAACTTGGCAGAATTCTTTCACACTTTGGGAAAAAGCTTTAAAAACAAATCCCAAAAACCATTTCGCCATGTATAGTTTAGCTTTAGCAAAATTTAATGAAGCAAATAATATTAATTCTGCCGAGCAATGGTTAAACCAAGCTATAAGCTTAAAAGAAGATTTTATGTATTACAATAATCGGGGTAGGCTTCATTATGCAAAAAAAAATTATACATTAGCTTTAGATGATTTTGATAAGTCAATTTTATTAGATTCTAAAAGTTTTGCAGCATACAACAATCGTGGAGCGGTGCGTCAGCAATTTTGTGATTTTATTGGAGCATTTAAGGACTATAAAAAAGCTGTGGAAATAAAACCTGATTATCAAGACGCATTAAACAATTTAGAAAAAATAGAATATTTACTTAGCATAGATAGTCTTTTGTTTGATAAGAAAGAAAATAAAAATATTAGTGAAGCAGATATTTTGAACTTTGTTTTAAATAATTCTGAAAAAATGCTAAATACAGGTCAAAAGCCAAAAGCAATTTTATATTTAGAACAAGCCATAAAAATCATTCCAAATAATTATGAAATTTATGAAAAACTTGCTTTAATTTATCATTTAAACGATGAATTTACAGAGGCTAAGCTAGTTTATAATAATGGAATTAATACAATTGGAGATAATGAATATTTACTTTTAGGACGAGGCTTATTAAACATTCAGATTGGCGACACTATAAGTGCTTGCGAAGATTTTAGATTATCGGCAGAATTAGGAAACACAGAATCAGAAATGCTGAAAGAAGAGTTTTGTGGGAAAATTAGTTTTTAATTTCAATATTTCTAATCTTCCGAATAAACTGTAATATAAAAAACATCTTCCCATTGATTATCTTTAACATCACTAATAAAAACTTTTATTGGAATTTGAACACTATCTATGCCAGGGTAATTAACTTTTAAATGCATATTAAAATAATTATCTTCTAAGCTCCAAGCTTTTTCCTTAGCTTTAATATTTCCATAATACATATAATTAAATGAGCTAAAAGTCAGGATTATTATTGATTTGCATTCGATTTTTGCCTTAACGCCAATAGCATTTTCTTCGCCTGTATTTTTTAAACATATATCTAAGACTATATCTTCTCCGGGATTTATAATTCCATCTCCATTAGTATCTTCAGTAATTTTATATGAATCAAATTCAATTAGAACATTTTCGCCTGAATAAGGAGCATTATAATTAATATCTAATGGATTATCACGTGGCAATTCATAGCCTTCAAAAAAATCTTCGCAAGAAGTAAACAAAATACTTGCTAAAACCAAAAACAAAATATATCTTAATATTTCTTTCATCTTAAAAAGTATAAGTAAAACTTAGCTCAGTGATATTAAATTCAGTAAGGTAATTTAAACCAAATTTATATTTATCCTTATTAAACTTATTTTTATTACTCATCCCTATCTTATAAACCCACAAAATATCATAAATCCAAATTGCTCCGGCACTTATTATTGAAACTAAATAAGCTTGATGCCAAAGGTTTGCGTTATCATAGTGATAATCCATAAAAAATTGACTTGTCGCCAAATGATATTTTTCATATTCTAAATTTGAAGCAATTTTACAAGCAACACCTAAAGTAATAAATCCATAAGTTGAAAGTGCAGTTAAAACACCAGATTTTGAGCCATTACTAACTCTATGATCTCCTAAACCCGGGATTATAACTGATAATAAAGCATTATAAGGTCCATCTTTTGTGTTTTTAGCCGAAAAATGATCTTTATTTATAACATTAGAGATTATTTCTTTTTGTTTAGATTTTTCATCTTCATAATCCTTTGCTTCAGTAATGTAAAAATCAAATTTCCATTCATTTTTCTTTCCTGCTTCAACTTTAATATTTTCTTTAAGTTTTAAATCTGAATAAACTAATTCAATTTCATGTTCACCTAATGGTAAAAAACTATGATAAGGGGTTTTACCTATAAATTCGCCATATAAATATACTTCAGCTTTTGATGGGTTGGTATTTATTTTCACCTTCTCTTCATCGGATAAATGCTCCTCAATAAAAGTAGTTTCGTTTAACTCAATTTCCACATTTTTAACTAAATAAATTGCATTATTTTTTTTAATTTTTAACTCGTGATTTCCAATCAACAAATTTTTAATTGTTATTGGACTTGTACCAAAATATTCATTATCAACAAAAACTTCAAAATCTGGAGGATGAGTAATTAATTCTAAATTTCCTATTTTTGGCTTAGGGCTTAACAAAATATCAAGTTCCTGTCCATCAGTAAGTTGTATAGTTTTGCTATCAGTATAATAATTTTCTTTTCTAGCTTCAACAGTATATACACCAGAAGTTTTCCGCAAAACAATAGGATATGTAGTTTGTTTTTGATTATCAACATAAATATCTGCAAGTGGTTCAGAAGTAATTTTCAAAATAGCATAAGCTGCTTGCATATCTACAACAAGTTTTGTTTCTTTGCCGTCTTCAATTACAACTTCTTGAGTTACATCATAATACAAATCTTTTTTTATACTAACACTATGTTTTCCGCTAAGTATTTTATTAAATTCACAAGGCGTTGTTCGGTTCATAGGTCTTCCATTAAGAATAACTTGTGCATCATCTTCTGGTTTTGTAATAATTGAAAGAGAGCCAAAATTTGGTTTAAGCTCAGATTCTATTCTATATTTATCTTCCTCGCCTGTCAATTCAAACACTCCAACTTCTTTGTGATACATTGGTAAGTCTATAGTATATTTATATTTTCCTAAACTAAATTTTCCTGAATATGGAGTTTTACCAACAGGTTTGTCCTCTATATAAACGCTTGCTCCTTCTGGTTCTGAAATAACTACAAGCCACTGTGTTAAAATTTCCGTTTCTTCAATTGTAGTAACAACTTTTCCTGTGCTAAGCTTCATAATATAAACTGTTGCTTTATCAATTTTTTCAGGAAATACATAATCGCGTAAAATTCCAAGTTGTGGATGTTTTATTGTAATTCTTGTTAAGCCCCAAGGTACATAAACCCAATATTCGCCGGTTTTTCTTTCTGCTTTTACAATTCCTAGACTTCCGCCTTCAAATTCAAAATTTGTTTCTGTAGTTTCAATTTTTAATAATGCTGCAATATCTCCATTTTGGTCTTTTACAGGAGCGTGAACACGTGCATCTAAATCATTATCTTTTCTTTCAAAAGAAAGAACTGAAATATTTTGAGACAAGCTTAAAAAACTAAAAAATGTCAATATAATACTTAAAAAAGCTCTCACAATATTAAAAATTTTTACAAACTTAAGAAAAATAACCCAAAAACTATACCGAAAAATAAAAAAAATTAACGAATTCCGGCACTTCTTAATGCTTGATGATATTTTCTAGCATTAGCTTCGTGTTGGGCATTTGTAACAGCAAAAACATGATAGCCTGAAAAATCATCCTTAGCACAGAAAAATTTATAATTATGTTTTTCATAATTTAAAACAGCATCAATAGAAGAAATTGAAGGAATATTTATTGGGCCTGGTGGCAAACCAGAATATTTATAAGTATTATAAGGAGAGTTAATTTCTAAATGTTTATTTAAAACTCTTTTTAAAAAAAAATCTCCTGTAGCATAAACAACTGTAGGGTCGGCTTGTAAAAGCATTCCAATATTTAATCTATTAATATATACTCCGGCAATACGAGCTTTTTCATCATTTTTTTGAGTTTCAGCCTCAACAATAGAAGCCAAAGTAGATACTTCTGATTGTGAAAATCCAAGATTTGCAGCTTTTTGCTTACGCTCTTCTGTCCAAAAGTTTTTATATTCTTTTGCCATTCTTTCTACAAACTGTTCAGCCGAAGTATTCCAATAAAACTCATAAGAATTTGGAATAAACATTGCTAAAAAAGTATTTTCATTAAAACCATATTTTTGAGCCAAATCTTGTGATTTTAATAATTGAACAATTTCTAAAGAATCGGCTTCAATATTTACTGCCACTTTTCCTGCTAAAATATCAAGACTTCTAAGAGATATAAAACTTACTTTTACAGGTGTTTGCTTACCACTTCGCAATAAATTAACTAAATCATTATTAGACATTCCATTTCTAATTTCGTAACGACCTGCCAAAACTTTTGAGGGATAATTTTTCTTTTCAGCAACAAACTTAAAAGACTCAATATCTTTTATATAGGCTGAATTTTCAAGAATTTGCAAAACAGCTTCATAATCAGAATTTGAAGGAATATATAAATATGCCGTATTTTCTTTTAATTCAACATTTGCTGAAAAAACAAAATCATAATATTTTTTACCAAAAAAAACTGTAATTACGGCTATAATAAAAAAAGCAACTAAAATTATCAGTAATATTTTCTTTTTTTTGCTCATTATTTAAAAATTAAATTATCGTTTGCAAAAATATCAGTTTTATTCATAAATCAAATATTTACTTCTAATAGTTTTAAAATTTTCCAAACCAATCTTCCAAGTTTCTCTAATTTGAGTTTCGCTAAGTCCATTTTCAATTTGTTTTCTAAATTCTGCACTTCCTGAAAGTAATTCTAAAGAGTTTGATTTTTTGAAAAATTCATCTTTTTCGGGAAACAAGTCGTAAGTTTTAATTAATAAATCCAAATTCAATTGATTTTCTTTAATATCGAAAATAGATTCTGATTCTGATAAATCAAAGCCAAAACATTTTTCTCCATTAAGAACAGGATTTGTGGCTCCTTCGTTAGGCATAGGCGTAAATTCAAAACTTGCTTGTTCTATATTTTTCAACAAAGGATGACCAATAATTTGGAATTGCTTATTTGTTCCTCTACCAAGACTTAAATTTGTAGCTTCAAAAAAACACAAACTTGGATATAATTCAACAGACCTATCATTTGGTAAATTTGGTGAAGGCTTTACAGGTAAAGAATATTTAGAATTATGATTATAGTTTTTGCAAGGAATAACAATTAGCTCACATTTTATTCCATTATTTAACCAATTTTCTCCATTTATCATTTTTCCATATTCTCCAATAGTCATTCCGTAAACCACAGGTACAGGGTGCATTCCAATAAAGGAGCGATAATTTGCAGTATCTAAAACACAGCCATCTATATAATGAGCATTTGGGTTTGGTCTATCTAAAATTATTAAGGGAATATTTTCTTCGGCACAAGCTTCCATAACATAATGCAAAGTTGAAATATAAGTATAAAACCTCACACCTACATCTTGTAAATCAAAAATACAAATATCAAAATCTTGCATTTGCTTAGGCAAGGGCTTTTTATTATTTCCATAAAGAGAAATTATTGGTAAACCAGTTTTATCATCAATACTATTATCAACTTTTGCACCTGCATCTGCAGTTCCTCTAAAACCATGTTCAGGACAAAAAACTTTGACAATATTTAAGCCTAAACTTATTAAAGTGTCAGCTAAATGTACATCATTTACAAGTCCGGTTTGATTTGAAACGATAGCAATTTTTTTATCTAAAAGTAAATCTAAATATTCATCAGTTTGGTAAATTCCAGGTAAAATAATGCTATCTGTAATTATTTCTGTATTTTTTTTATTTACTGAAACTCTTGGTTTAGCAGTATTATTACAACAAATAAAGCTTAAAGAGATTAAAATTGGTAAAAAATGACTTTTTTTCATAAAACTAATGTTTTTAACAAAAATAGCTGAAATTATTTTCACAAAAATACTTTTCAAAATAATTTAAAAACAAAGTATTGTTAATTAAAAATGCAAAGGGGAGGAAATTGTAAAATTTTAATTTGCATAGAGATTAATTTGGATTTGAATAAAATGTGTTGCATATTTGAGACCTTATGGAACTCGAAATGTCAAGGGTGGGTATAGCTGCCGATGCTTCGGGTTTTCTTTTTATAAACTGCGTATAGTTGCTCAAACCCATTTCTGTGCTGTTCAAAGTTTCTGTTAAAAACTTTTAAATCATTTGTTATGTTAGCTTTTACTCCTCTGCTTATTTTGTTTGCAATATTTTTTTTGTTTTTTTTTAACCTATTCTTTATTTTCGCCCAATTCTCTTTTTAATAAGCTTGACTTATAAAAATACTTAATATTGTGTTAAATAAAAAAAAGTAATTGTTTTTATACCTATTTTTGGACAAAGAACTAAATTTATATTTTTATGAAATTTTATTTTTACACTTTTATCATTTTTTCAATATTTTTAATTACTGTTATATCTTGTAACACAACAAAAACTAAAAAAATGGATTTTGAATTAACTTATCCTGAAACAAGGGTTTCGGATGTAACAGATGAATATTTCGGAATTGAAGTATTGGATCCTTATCGCTGGTTAGAAGACGATAATTCTGAAGAAACAGCTGAATGGGTAAAAGCTCAAAATGAGATAAGCTTTAAATATTTAGAAGCTATTCCATATAGAGAAAAAATTAAAGACAGGCTACTTAAACTATGGGATTACCCAAAAGTTTCGGCACCAGTAAAAAAAGCAGGACTTTATTTTTACTTTAAAAATGACGGTTTGCAAAACCAAAATGTTTTATACTATAAAACTGATTTGAATGCAGAAGAAGTTGAATTATTAGATCCTAATAATTTTGACAAAGAAGGAACTGTTTCGCTTTCAAATATATCTATTTCGCCAGACGGCAAGTATTTAGGATATGCTATTTCGCGTGCTGGCTCTGATTGGCAAGAAATATTAATTAAAGATATAGAAAGTTTAAAAGACCTTGACGATCATCTTAAATGGGTGAAATTTTCGTCTATTGCATGGTCAGATAATGGATTTTATTACACAAAATATCCTGAACCTGAAAAAGGACAGGAACTTTCAGGTGTGAACACAAATTCAAAAATATATTTTCATAAAGTTGGAACAGAGCAAAGCATGGATATTTTAGTTTATGAAGACAGCAAAAATCCAGAAGTTGGATATTCTGCCTATGTTACTGATGATAAAAAACATTTAATAATATATGCAACAAAATCCACTTCGGGCAATGCCCTATATTATCAAAATATTGAAAAACCAAACTCAGCATTTATTAAACTTATAGAAGATTTTGATAATGATTATTCTGTAGTTTCTTCAAAAGACAATAAATTTTATGTCTATACCAACTATCAAGCTCCAATGTATAAAATGATAGAAATAGATTTAAACAAAAGAGATAGGAAATTTTGGAAAGATGTAATTTCAGAAACTAGTAGCGTTTTGCAGACAGTAAGTTATATTGGCGAAAGATTTATTGCAAACTATATGGTTGATGCTCATTCTCTTATTAAAATATTTGACGAGCAAGGAGAATTTTTACATGATTTAGATAATGAAGAAATTGGTTCTATATCTGGTTTTTCAGGAGATGAAGACAGTGATTTAACTTTCTACACTTTTACTTCATTTACAAGTCCAGCACTTATATATTCTTATGATATAAAAAACAATAAATCTAAGGTTTATGATAAAGCTAAGATAAATTTCAATTCAGAAGATTATATTACAAAACAAATATTTTACAGATCAAAAGACGGCACAAAAGTTCCAATGTTTATTGTACATAAAAAAGGCATTGTATTAGACGGTAAAAATCCAACTTTATTATACGGTTATGGAGGTTTTAATATTTCACTAACTCCTTCATTTAGTATATCGCGTTGTGTTTGGTTAGAACAAGGTGGCATTGTAGCTATTCCTAATATTAGAGGTGGTGGCGAATATGGAGAAGACTGGCATAAAGCAGGTACAATAATGAAAAAGCAAAATGTTTTTGATGATTTTATTGCAGCAGCAGAATATTTAATTTCAAATAAATATACTTCTCCTCAAAGACTTGCAATTCAGGGAGGTTCTAATGGCGGGTTATTAGTTGGAGCAGTTACAAACCAAAGACCAGATTTATTTGCAGTAGCACTACCTGCTGTTGGTGTAATGGACATGCTTAGATACCACAAATTTACAATTGGTAGATATTGGGCGACAGATTATGGAACTAGCGAAGATAGTAAAGAAATGTTTGAATATTTACATAAATATTCTCCTGTTCATAATATAAAATCAGATGTAGAATATCCTGCTGTTTTAGTTACTACTGGCGACCACGACGATAGAGTTGTACCGGCTCACTCATTCAAATATATTTCTACTTTACAAGCAAATTACAAAGGTAAAAATCCTGTGCTAATTAGAATTGAAACTCAAGCCGGGCATGGTGCAGGAAAACCTACAAAAAAAATAATAGAAGAAATTGCAGATACATATGCTTTCACTTTTTACAATATGGAATTTACACCAGTATTCGAGTAAAATGTTTTTTTTCATAATTAGTTAATAAATAAAAAGTCCGAATTTTAAAACTCGGACTTTTTACTTATATTTTTTTTGTATATTAGCACAAAAATTAATTTCTAATTTATTAAAATTTTATTTATGAAAAAATATTCAATTATAATTATTGCTATACTAGGTTTTAGCATGATTTTTTCTTCCTGTAAAAAATACGAAGAAGGTCCCTCATTTACTTTACTTACTGCTAAAAAAAGAATTGTCGGCATTTGGACTTTAAACAATGCTAAATATAATAATGTTGAAATCGACTTAAATGATATGCAAGCATTATTTGATAGTTTTAATTTAAGTGATCTTGATTTTGACACCGAGTTTAGTGAAGATATGCCAATTGATTTAAGTCAGATATCCTTAAAAACTGTAAAATTAAACCTTAAAAAAGATGAAACCGGATATTTAAGTTTTGAATTTGTTTATGGAATATTTCCTATGCCTGCATATAGTCAAGCAATTAAATGGGAATTTAGTGAGAAAAAAGATGATTTAGTTATAAAAGTAGAAAACCTTGCGGAAGATCAAAATTTTAAAATCCTAAAATTAACAAAAGAAGATTTGTATTTAGAAAGAACAGACACAAACCTTGGTGTAGCAAGTATTTTTAATTTTGAGTTTGAAAAAGACTAGGAATTTTGCGAATGCAAGCTTAAATTAAATATTAAAATACAAATTGTGTATTAATTAAAAATGATTAATAGAATTTACAATTTTCTACCTCCATTTTTAAAACGTTTTGTTGTTTTTATACACCGCGAGTTTAGGTTGATTATTTTTGATTTAAGAAAAAACAAAAATTATAAAAATTGTTCTAAAATTTCTAAAAAGGTTTTTGAAGAATTTAATCAATCACGGCACTATGGACCATTAAAAGAGATATGTTATGCTCCACATACAAGTATGTTTTTTTCTCGTTCAGGACTCGTTTCTCCTTGTTATGCTTCCTATAATGACAATTCTTCACATATTTCTAAAAATTCAATAAAAGACATTTGGTTTTCAGGGAGTATAAATGAAATAAGAAAACAACATTCTACTTGTGATTTATCCATATCATGCGGTTTTTGTGAAAATTTACTGAATTCAGCTTCTTATAAAACAGCATTAATTAATAAATATGAACACTATGCTTTTTCAAAATCCAAATATCCAAAAATTATGGAGTTTGAGCTTTCAAACAAATGTAATTTAGCTTGTATAATGTGCGATGCAAACTTATCTTCAAGTATAGAAAAAAAAGAAAAAAACGAAATTACAGAAAATAAATTTTATAAGGAAAAGTTTTTTGAAGAATTAAAAGAATTTATTCCACATTTACAACTTGCAGAATTTACTGGTGGCGACCCTTTTATGATTGAAGAATATTACAGAATTTGGGATATGATAGTTGAATTAAATCCAAAATGTAAAATTTTAATAACTACAAACGCAAATACAATGAATCCGAGAATTGAGGAATTAATGAATAAGCATAAAAACTTAAATTTTAATATCTCGATTGACTCATTAGAAAAAGAAAATTATGAAAAAATTCGAGTGAATGGAAATTTTGATTATGCAATAAAAAATATTCAAAAATTTATCAATTATTGCAAAAAGAATAAAACTCATCTAA